>JAIFKL010000167.1 GCA_020049595.1 Desulfobacteraceae bacterium | reverse complement strand
GCGGGACAGATGCCTCAAGCGCGCTGTGAAAAAACTTTCTTCTTATCTCAGCAGGCTGCGCCGCAACTTCTCCCCAGTCTTTCATCCCGCTCCCGTTCAAAACGGATCTGATTCCCAGCCTGAACGCGCCTTTGAAAACCTTTGCCTGAATATCGGGAAACATTTTGTTTGCAATGTCTCCCAATTCGCTGATTTTTATCTCCTGCTTTTTGCTTCCGACGACAGTTCCCATATCTGCACCGCCTTTATAATACCAATTCGCTTTCAAAGATCGGTCTTTCAGATCGTAAAGCGGTTTTTCAAACCGCTGAAACCGCTTGAAAAGCGGTTTTACGGAGAATACAGTTTTTGAAAGCGAATTGGTATAAGATGGGTTCGGCGCAACGCTGCAACCGGATACTGAAATTTCATTCCGCCCTTTCCTTTCTTCTCTCTTTTTCTGCTTATAAACAAACCAGATAGGACATGCAGAACGGAACTTGCAGTAAATTTCAGGATCCCGGCATTGCAGACATTCCTCGCACATATAAATTTCGTGCTTCATACAAATAAAGCTGGTTTCTCTCTCAGGATGGTTGATACATTTTCCCATGTTAAGTTTAACTCCTTAGGATTGATAAAGTTGCAGGTGACATGTCAACTCTTATGCAGAAAATACAAAACGACCCGAGGATCATAAGCCCCGGGCCGATTTGCAGCGGGCGGAGGTTTCCCGCAAAAGGAGGTATATGCCAAGTCAGCCCCCCTTACATAAATTTAAAGCAAAAACTATGCCAGGCAAAAAGACAGCCTTTATATTTTTATCCTGATAATCGTTCTGCCTGATCCGAAAGCAGAGATTTGAACCTGTCCAAACTGATCGGACAGGGCTGAATCGGAATGCCCATCCAGTCGGAATATTCCAAAAATTCTTCAGGTTTTTCAGCCATATACTCATCGAGATATCCGATGCCGTCCAGAACCGCAGCCCCTCCGGTATGCCGGGGAAAATTTTCATTGGCAATGCTTTTGTCCCATCCTTTGAAAACATCCTCGCGATATTTGATCCACCCGGGTGTCATCCACCAGACCTTTTCACCTCCGGCAATTTCCTGAGCAATTTTTTCCCGTTGTGCTTCATCTGCCAGCATGTCCATGCAGTGAGTGGCATGAATTCTTACCACACCGGGTCCCTGTTCTTCAATGATCTTCTGCATGGTGCGCGTCGGTTCATCCATGTTGACATAACAGAACTTTCCGCCATAGACCACAATCACTTTGTTCACGGTTTCTTTTGCCTTGACAATGCGTTTCACTAATTGACGTTCCAGTTCCAAAACATCCTGATGAAGCCCCGGTTTTGTGTAGAACAGACTGTGGACATCCAGAAAGCCTTCTTTTTTCAAATAGTTCAATTCAGGGGACAAGGTACCGCAGGCAACAATGGCAATATCTGAAAACGATATCTTACTCATTTGAATTCCTCCTGTTCAATATTTGCCTGCAAGCTGATAAGCCGTGTGTACCGCACTGAAAATATCCTGAACATTCAGCGCGTCCCCGATGATTTCCACATAAGGAACGGATTTCATGATTTTCTCCCCGGGACCTGATGCGGAAAGCATCCCTGAAGCAAGGATAACTGTCTGAAAAGGCTCTGAAGACTTCATTACTCCGTCCTGCTCCAGGTCAACACGGTCAGGTCTGAACGCTTTAACTGCCGTATGCGGCATCAGGCTTACATTCTTCATCTCTTTGATCCGTTTCAGGGCAAGGTTTTTGCTGATCATTTCCATCATGCTTCCGATGGGGTCTGTCCGTTTTGTGGCAACCACCTCAAAACCTTCCCTGCCCAGCTTTTCGGCAATTTCAATTCCGGTTCTGCCCGCACCGATGACCAGAACCCTGGGTCCTTTTACCTTTTTTTCACCCCGGAAATACTCAAGTGATGTCATAACATGCTGTTTGTCAAGCCCTTCGATTTCCGGGATATTTTGAACTGCTCCCGTTGCCCACACTAAAAGATCGGGCCGAACATCTTTCACAAGCTTCTCGTCCGCAGTTTTGCCCGTCAGCAAAGTGATGCCGCCTGTTTTCACAGCAAACTCGACAGCCTCCAGACCTGCACGCATGTCTTCCTTGCCCGGCGCCTGCCATGCAAGCGCGAACTGTCCGCCTAAGTGATTCTCTTTTTCAGCAAGGGTGACTTTATGACCGCGTCTTTTCAGGTATAATGCCGCACTCATTCCGGCAGCCCCTCCGCCGGCAATCAGAACTTTCAGGGGTTTGTCGGTACTTCCCAGTTCCGGCATGGCGATTTCGGGATTCAGATTGCATCCCAGCGGCTCCCCCCCTCTCAGACGATGAAGGCATCCCTGAAGACAGTAACCGCAGTATCTTACCGCTTTATCATTTCCCTTCTGCCATTTCTCTGTGAGATCAGGATCGGCGATCAGAGGCCGCCCCAGCGCCACAAGATCGGCAAGTCCTTTGTCAATCACTTCAAGCACCTTTTCTTTCCTGCCCATTCTTCCGGCAATAATGAGCGGGAGTGACGTTTGCCCGCGAATCCATGCGACTGAATCCGTCTGCGGTTTTTCAGGAAGACTTGCGTGGTGAAAATACCAGGGCGGACTGAAACAGGAAGAACCCATGCCTGCATGAATCGCACAGATTCCGGATTCTTCCGCCAATTTCAGGAGCGGCAGCAGGTCTTCCCGGCTGATGCCGAACTCCGGCGACATTTCATCCCCGGAAATCCTGAGAATACAGGGTATTGACGAAGCCCCGGCTTTCACTGCCGAAAAAACTTCTCTGGCAAAAAGCAGACGATCCTGACCGAAGCGGTCTGTCCGTTTGTTGATCTTTCCGTTCAGGAACTGGGAAATAAGGTAACCGTGGCCCCCCTGAATTTCGATCAGATCAAATCCGGCTTCCCCGGCTTTGTGTGCTGCTGACCTGTAACCGGCAAGAATCCTGCCAATATCTTCATCGCTCATGGGGTCTGAAACCTGACCGGTGGTGGGGCATGTCATCACAGAGGGCGCTTTCGGTTTTGTGCCGGAGGCTTTGGGATTGGCTGCTCCGCCGGCATGGGACCGTTTTTGGCAATCCGGCGGTAAAAATTCAACTGGCGGTCTGTCACAGTTCCGCCGGGAGTTCCGTAGCCCGTCTTAATTGGCGGAAATACAAACCGGTTGGCAAGTTTCAATTTGCCCAATGTAAATTCCTTAAACATTCTCTCCATGATCTGTCTCCTTTTTCTCTGTAAATTTTAAGACATGCCTTGATGACTATGTTTAAATTGTCAATTTTCAATTGTCAATTTAAGAGTTTTACAGTATTTTTTCTATAGCTTCGGAAAGAGTGTCAGCGGACTGAAGACCGACAAAACGCTGAACTTCCTTTCCGTTTTTGAAAATTATCAGTGTCGGAATCCCTTTGATTCCCAGTTCAAGAGCTGTTTCCCGGTTTTTGACGATATTCATCTTGCTTACAAAGGCTTTGCCGTCAAACTGCCTTGCTAATTGCCTGACAATCGGTTCCTGAAGGTGGCATGGCGCGCACCAGGGCGCGTGGAAATCTATCAGTGACACGCCGCGCCCGATGAGGCTTTCAAATTCCTTGGCGGATATATTCTCCGTTTTCATAGCTCCTGCTCCCTGTTTTTGTAAAAATCAGATATTCAATTTTCATGCCATATCTTGAAAATTTTTATCAGGGGCAGAAAAAAACTTAGGAATTATTTTTGAGGGGATCCGGCAGGCTTTTTATTCGGAATATCCCATTTTTTCATATATTTCCATATAGAAGACCGGCTCAGACCGATACGCCTTGCAACTGCTGCTTTGTTCCAGTCACAGGCGGAGAGCAGTTCCAGCAGTATTTCTTTTGATAACATAAACTTGGCTGATTTTTTATCCGGCATCGGGGAACCGGATTCTTCCGGCTCTGTATGAAAATCAAACTGACGGATTTCAACCGGCAGGTCAAACAGATCAATTTTATCGCTGCTGCATAAAACAAAGGCATGTTCTATGGCATTTTCAAGCTCCCGGACATTTCCGGGCCAGTTGTAATCCATTAAAATACGCATGGCTTCCCGGGAGATGCCCTGTATTTCTTTGCCGGTTTTTCTGTTGAAAATTTCGATGAAATGATTTGCAAGTATGGGAATATCTTCCCTGCGTTTTCGGAAAGGCGGCAGATACACAGGGAAAACCTTGAGCCGATAATAGAGGTCTTCCCGGAAAATCCCTTTTCTGACCAAAGCGTACAAATCTTTATTTGTCGCTGTAATGATACGAATATCAACTTTTCTTTTTTTAGATTCGCCGACTCTTTCAATTTCACGTTCCTGAATCACTCTGAGCAGTTTGAGCTGAATCAAAGGACTTATTTCGCCGATTTCGTCTAAAAATATGCTGCCGCCGTCAGCTTCTTCAAAACGGCCCGCCCGGTCACGAACTGCGCCGGTAAATGCGCCTTTGATATGTCCGAACAGTTCGCTTTCAAGCAGAGATTCCGGAAGCGCACTGCAATTGACGATTACCATCGCTTTGTTTTTGCGCTCACTGTTAAAATGAATAGCCCCGGCAACAAGTTCCTTGCCTGTGCCGCTTTCTCCCTGAATCAATACGGTAGCCTCACTTGATGCCGCAGCAGTGATGGCTGAAAAAACCTGCTGCATGACATGACTTTTGCCGATCAGATTTCCGAATTTATAATATTCTTTCATCCGTCGGGAGGCTTCTTCTATTTTCAGTTTTGCTTTTTTCAGCTCTGTCATATCCGTGACCGTCTCAATAATTCTGACAACCGCATCATCTCCTTTCAAAATTCTTGCGTTTTTTATCACAGGAACAACCTGACTGTTTTTGTGTTTGAAAAAACACTCTGTGGGATCAACTTTCCCGTATTTCAATATCCCGCATTCCATAGGGCTGGCAGGACATTGTTTACCGAAACATTGGCTGAATTCCAGAATATTGCAGTTTTTCCCTACCACTTCATCTGCTCTGTAACCTGAAATTCTTTCCATGGAAAGATTCCATGATGTGATAAGTCCTTCCTTATTTAAGGTGAAAACCCCGTCACCGATGGATTCAAGCAGTAGTTGAACAAACCTGTTATTTAAAATGGTATTCGTATCATCCGGCATTGATGATTCCTTTCAGCAGTTTTTTTAAGTAGCGCCACCGTAGCGCCACTTTATTCTAAGTAACGCTGAAATATTTGTCAATCATATCGCGCGCTGATACGGGGTATTTATTTTATATTTTATTTAAAAAAAATAATAAGTTATATGCAGAATTATTCATCGTAAGATTTATTTTCAGCTCTTTGGCACGATTGTTGAATTAGCATACAGCAAATGCAGAATTTTTTATTAATCCCAAATAAAAAAGGAGACCGAAAATGTCTAAAATGAAACAATTTATGGCTGTTCATAAAAATCCGGGGATTGATTGCAAGGTGGTGCAGGACAATTGGCGAAAGCTGGCAAACGTGGAATCTGCAACCTGGGTTCGGACATACTTTAATGAAAAAGAAGGGACACGGTATTGTGTATGGCTCGCAAAGAGTGCGGATGACCTTACCAAAATTTTTAAGGGGATTAATGTGAGCTATGAATCCATTTTGCCGGTTGAAGAAACCGTTCCGGATCTTTGGGGAAAAGTATGGGAAGAACACCTTGAAAAAGATGCCAAGGCTGATAATCTGGGAAATTGATGATGCTATGAAAGCTATGTTTGCGGGGTTTTCAGAAACCCCGCAATTCTCACTTCTCAATTCTCACTTATCCTCGCTTTCTCCATCAGCCATCCGCTTTTCGTAAACAGAAACCATGCGGCTGCCATAAGAAATATCAGCATAAAAATCAGATGCGATATGTCAATAAACATCGTGAAATTCGGCGAAAAAACAATATCCGGCAGATTTTTCAGCACACGGAATATGCCCGTAACCGTGATGGCAGCCAGCAGAATGACTCGGATGTATGCCGAGCGGGTCAGCCTGAAATGATGTCTTCCCGCAAAAAAATAAGCTGCCGCGCAGTATCCGCTTATGACAAAAAGCAGTATCGCGCCGATGTAGTGGATATAATGCGTCAGATAATATTGTGCCAGCCAGCCCAGCCCCGGTATGTCTGCAATGTAGTATCTTTTGAAAATCGGCATCTGCCCGAAGCCGGTCAGGCACATCATAAAGATAATGAAGATATAGGCGCGGCTGATATATTTATATTCCGGAAAAAAATTCTGATTCATTTCTCCTCCTGTGCGCCTTTGTCCGCAGATGCAGCGATGGTTTTCGCAGCTTTGTAACATCTTACCGCTCCCGCTGCCAGCCCGGCAAAAGGTGCGATTATCATGGCTTTGGCAAGATTGTCCGCATGAGCCATTGAATCCCCGACTTTATTGAAATGAGGCTGTCCCGGGCCTTTTTCAACGGCTTTGTTCAGTGTTTCAAAGGGAACCGGCGAGACATAGAGTGTGTTCGTGCCGCCGTTCTCGGTTTCTCCGTAAATGTATCCCCCGATTTCTTTTGCAATCGCATGAGCCTGTCTGACAATTTCCTCTCTGGGCCCGATGGTCTGAACATTTTCAGGACAGTTTTCAATGCACGCGGGAAGTGAGCCCTTTTCGAGCCGGTTGTAACAGCGGTCACATTTGAACATGACGCCGTTGCCTGCCAGCGAAGGCAGAATATCCAAATACAGCCCCACGCCGGTCTGCTGTTCCGGGATGCTCCATGGACAGACCGCCTTGCATTTCTGTCCGCCGAGACAAATATCCGCATGGATGAGGGTGATTCCGTTTTCCAATTTCCGGGCAGCGCCCCAGGGACACAGATCAGCGCAGGGCGGATTCTGGCAGTGCATACAGCGCCGGGGAAAAGTCAGGGTCTGCTTTTCGCCGTCAACTACAACCTCGGCGCTCTGGATAAAGACCCATGTGTAAGGCGTCAGACGGTTTCTGACCTCCTTTTTGTCGGACCAGTCCGAGACTTTCACCCGTGAGGGATACATTTTCGGAAAAGGCTTCTGCGGCTGGGGGAATTTGTCGGCATTTGCTTCTTTGCAAGCGTCCACACAGGCTTCGCAGCCTACGCATTTGCGGATGTCAATCAGGGTTGCCAGTGGGGTTTGATCAGCCCCCCGCAGCGATGACGGAAGCGCAAGCCCGGAGATGCCGACAGTTCCGGCAGCGGCAAGTCCTGCCTTTAAAAATGATCTTCTTGAAATTTTCTGCATGGTTATGCTTTCCTTGTTTCGACAGGCTCAACAGCCTTAAAGAATTTTTCTTTGCGCTCTCTGCGCATAAGCGAGAAATAAATGTCTCTCGCAAAGGACGCAAAGAATTATAATATTTTATAAAAAAGCTTTTCTTTGCGTTCTCTGCGCCTTTGCGAGAAATAAATGTCTCTCGCAAAGAACGCAAAGGACGCAAAGAACGCAAAGGACTCAAAGAATTATAATATTTTATAAAAAAGCTTTTCTCTGCGCTCTCTGCGTGCTTTGCGAGAAATAAAAGTCTCTCGCAAAGCACGCAAAGGACGCAAAGGATTCAAAGAATTATATTTTATAAAAAAGCTTTTCTCTGCGCTCTCTGCGCCTTTGCGAGAAATACGCCGGCGGCGTGCCTATACGAAAGATAAAAACCGTCATGCTCATAAAGCCTTAACAACTTCGGGAACAATATCAGACCATCCCAGCGGCATAAAATGAACTCCCTGAACTGTATGTCTGATTTCCTTAATGAGTTTAATCGTAATTTCAATTGCTTTCTTCTTGCGGTCTTCTTTGGAAACGCTGCCCATTTCTTTGATAATCCAT
>JAIFKL010000019.1 GCA_020049595.1 Desulfobacteraceae bacterium | reverse complement strand
TCAGGATTAGAGGATTAACAGGATTTCTGTCAGACCTTTCAGGCTTGTCGAATTTCACAGCCCTATCATGAACAAGCTGAACACAAATCCTCTTAATCCTTTAATCCTGAAAATCCCCGTTCAGACTTTTTACTCTGTCTGCAATCCGGCATGACACATTCACCAAGTCCGAGAGGCTGAACAGCAATCATGAAAATCCTTTAATCAGGTGAATCAGGGTTCAGACATTTTACTCCCTCAAATCCAACCATAAGCCTTCAGCCAGAATCTGACAGGGTTTGTAGTTTCTCTTGTAAGACATTTTCTGATGCTCCTCTATCCAAAAACCGAGATGAAGCCATCTTTTCTTCAATTTTTTGCAGAGTTCCGCTTCTTTTAACAATGAGTAAACGCCGAGACTCCGAAAGGAATGGTCAGGATCAAAGGCAAAATAGACACTGCTTAAAGAATTGGACAAAATATCAACCCATCCCATGCCGATCAACTGATTCCCCGCATAATAACGCATGATTTCCGTGGGAACCGGCGAATCAATCAGAAATCGCACATAATCTTCACGGGTTTCTAAAGAAGCGTGTCTTTGAGAACAGTATTTCCGATACAGCAGAAATCCTTCCTGATCAAAAGAAACCGGCTGCCGGACGATGTTTACATCCTCATTTTTCCTCATAATTCTGCGCTGAGATTTTGAAGGATTAAAAGACTGTGCGTCTAAGCGGATCGGAATACATGCCCGACAGTTCGGACAGAAATTCTGGTAAAAATAAAAACCGTTCCGCCGAAACCCTTCATTGATAATGGCTTCATAAATCGCCGCCGGCATCTTTTTGACCGAAAAGGCATAGATCAGCGATTTCCGGCTCGTCAGATACGGACACGGTCCCTGAGAAAGAAAGTCGTTTATGTCTAAATGATTCAAAACCGAAGAATACATAATGTTTTAATAGGTTAGGGGTTAGAGGTCAGAGGTAAGGGGTCAGAGGCACCTCTCACCCCTTACCCCGCACCCCTGACCTCAATTATACATTAAACCGGAAATTGATAATATCTCCGTCCTGAACTTGATATGTTTTTCCCTCAAGTCTCACAGTGCCTTTTTTTCTTGCTTCCGCATAACTTCCCGCGTCCATGAGGTCATTGTAAGAAAGAACTTCTGCCCGGATAAATCCTTTTTTTATGTCCGAATGAATGACTTCCGCAGCATCAATCGCGGGCGTTCCTTTTCTGATAGTCCATGCCCGCACTTCGTCCTCGCCCACGGTGAAAAAAGACATCAGACCCAGAAGTTCGTAAGACGCTTTAATCACTCTGTCCATTGCAGAAGCCGTGATATTGAACTCGGAGAGAAAAGACTGGGCTTCTTCCGCGGACATCTGGGCAAGTTCCTGCTCAAGTTTTGCCCGTATGATCGTGCAGTTTTCTTTTGTCTGCAAATCTCCTGCTTGGGGCATCTGTTCGTCATCGTCTTCGTTGTTCAGCAGCACCAGCATGGGTTTTCCGGAAATAAAGGCGTAGCCCCGCAAAAGTTTTGCTTCTGCCAGTTCGGGAAATTTGCGTAAAGGAATTTCCTGCTCAAGATGTTTGCGGCATTCGGTTAAAAGCGAAATCTCTTCCGGCTCAACCACTCTTCCCCGTTTTTTATCCATTTCAAGACGTTCCAGACGTTTTTCCGCCACCACCAGATCGGAAAGCACCAATTCCTGATCCAGCGCGAGAAAATCTTCGTAAGGCATGGGCGCATCAAAACCGTATCCCCCGAAATTTCTCAGAACGTGAATCAGCGCGTCGCAATCCCTTACTGCGGTCAGACTGTTTCTGTCAATTTTTTTTTCTGCGCCGCGGGCTGCGCTTCCGGGCATAAAATATTCCACTTGGGCATATATGGTTTTCTTTGGCTTATACATATCGCTCAGGACATCCACCCGGGCATCCGGAACCCGCATGACGCCGATACGATTTTCTCCTTTATGACCCGCATCGGAAAAATTCCGGGTTAAAGCCTCGAATACTGTTGTTCTCCCCGAACCGGGAAATCCCGTGATTCCGAGTTTCATATTTGTTTGCAACCTCCTGTTTGTTTCCGTAAATGCGGGCTGCCGCTTCTCAGTCCAACCGCATATATTAGAATAGAATCGTGAACAATGACAAGGATAAAATCCGCTCTCATGACAAAATAATCATTTCTGTTTCCGAACATCGGATTGGAAATATTTTTAACATATTTAATTTACTTTTAATTTTATACATTCTTTTCAACCGCATGAATCAGATTCAGCACAGGTACTTTATACAGGATTTGCCGACCGATTTCAACTTTACAATTTCGGCGGAAACTGATAAATAAATAAATTACACATTTGGACACAGCACATGGAAAGGGAAAGAGAGGCGGAGAGCGCATATATGAGGGAAAGGGCGGAAAAAGAAATCAGAGAGGCGGCTGCCAGTCTGGGAAAAATGGAGTGGTATCGCATAGACCGGGTACGGGAACGCACCACCCTGATCCGAAAAGTTTTTGACAAAACCCTGTTAGATATGGCAAGAGTCGGTGCCGTTCATCTGTATGAAGGAAACGCTTCTGAAATGGACAGTTATGAAATCAGCAATCTCATCCGGCAGGGAGATGCGGTGTATGTCAGCTTTTCTTTTGTGGATGCGGAACCGGCGGCTCAGGGAATTGAAACGATGAATGTCATGCTCAAGGGCTTCAACCGTGCGGAATGGGAATTGTTTGAATATTTCTGCGAAACCCGTGAAGGCAAAAAAGGCGTCCAAAAGCTGTCTGAAATGATTATTGAATATAACCGCCGGGAAATATGAAGCCCTGTTTCCGGAAAATTTCGTGTTTCAGAGTAGAACGGGTTTGAAACCCGTTTTACCCGTGTTTTCGTGTTTCATAAGACTTTTTTTGTTTCTCGCAAAGACGCAAAGAACGCAAAGTTAGGAGTTACGCAGTTGAATTTTTTTTACTGTCGCAGAGACCCCCTCCCCGAAAGGGAGGTGGAAATTACTCCCCCTCTCCTTCGGAGAGGGGGCCGGGGGGTGAGGTCTCATGCGCCCTCTGCGCCTTTGCGAGAAATTTTTATTTCTGAATTAACAGACATTAATATCACGGGAAAAATATCATGATAATCGGACTTGATGTAGGCGGAACCCATACAGATGCGGTTCTTTTGGGAAATGAAGGCCTTATCAGAGAAGTCAAAGTTTTTACCGATGCGGATGATCTGTTCGCTACGGTTCTGACAGGGCTTGAGAAAATTACCGAAGGCATTCCTCCTGAAAAAATCACCCGAGCAGTTCTCAGCACCACCCTGACAACCAATGCGGTGATTCAGAAAAAAATCCCGGAAGTGGGGATGATCGTTTCCAGCGGTCCCGGAATTGATCCTGAATTTTTTCGCACCAATGAGCATTTTTTTGCTGTTTCAGGATCCATAGACCACCGGGGGCGGGAAGTCTCGCCTGTGGATAAAACAGAAGTCCTGCATGTTGCCGAAATGCTTAAAGAAAAAGGCATCCGAAATGTGGGCATTGTGGGAAAGTTTTCCTGCCGGAATCCCAGACACGAACTCAGGATTTACAATCTCATCAAAAATTCTTTCGGAAAAATTTTTCTGGGACACCGGATTTCAGGCAATCTGAATTTTCCCCGCCGCATTGCCACGGCTTATCTGAATACGGCTGTGCGCCAACTGCATAAGAAATTTTTTGAAGCCGTGATAAAATCCCTTGAAAAAAAAGGGCTTTCCATTCCCATTTATGTGCTGAAAGCCGACGGCGGCACCATGAGCGTTGACGCTTCTCTTGATTTTCCTTCCCAGACCATTTTTTCGGGTCCTGCTGCCAGCGTCATGGGCGCGATTGCTTTTGTATCGGAAGAGGACGATACAGTGGTGCTGGACATCGGCGGCACCACCACCGATATCGCAATTCTGGTCAACCGCGTTCCGCTTTTAGAGCCGCTGGGAATCGAAGTGGGGCATTACAAAACGCTGATTCGCTCCCTGCAAACCTGTTCCATCGGCATCGGCGGCGACAGCGCGGTACGAGTCACAGACGGAAAGCTCACCGTGGGACCGGATCGTGCGGGCAGGGCAATGGCTTACGGCGGCGCGGCTCCCACGCCCACAGACGCGCTGTTTGTTCTGGGAAAGATCAGAAACGGAGACAGGGAAAAAGCTGTCAAAGGCATTGAAACAATTGCCAAATCTCTGGGCAAATCCATTGAAGACACGGCTTTTCAGATTTTTGATATTGCCTGCCGGGAAATATTGGCGGCGATTCGGAAAATGGTGAACGCCGTGAACAGCAAGCCGGTTTATACGATTTACGAACTCCGGGAAGGCTATGTGGTAAAGCCCAAACAGGTTTTGATTATCGGCGGTCCCGCGCCGTATTTTGCCCGGCGGCTGGAGGAGCTTTCCGATTTCAAAGTCGGCGTGGTGCCCCGATGGGGCGTGGCAAATGCCATCGGTGCCGCGCTGGCGAGAACCACCTGCGAAGTCAGCCTGTTTGCCGATACGGAGCAGCGAATCGCCACCGCGCCGGAAGAAAATTTCAGGGAAAGTGTAAGTCAGAATTTTTCAAAAAAAGATGCGCTGGCAAAGGCATATCAACTGTTGAAGAAAAAAGCCCTGCAAACCGGCGAGAAAAATGCCGACGCGCTTGAAACAGAAGTCTTAGAGGAATCGGAATTTAACATGATTCGTGGATTTTCCACTATAGGCAAAAATATTCGGGTAAAAGTACAGGTCAAGCCCGGTCTGATTTATGATCCGGATGTGGTGGCGGAAAAGCTTTTAGAAGGTGTCTGAAGAAAATACTTATCGCAGAACAGCCCGGCAGTGAACTGACGGGCTGTTCTCGGAAGTCACTCTTTTCAAATACCTTCTGCGCATAAGATACTGTTCCACTTTTGTTTTTTTGCCGCAGACGCACACAGACAGAGAGCGGACAGGGCAACATTTTCATACCAAATCGTTTTCAAACAGTTATGAAATATCGGTCGCTGACTCTCCCGGCTCTGAGCAGCGAGCCGGTAGGGCGGACAAAGCGTAGCGTGTCCGCCATTTCATAACTGTTTGAAAGCAAATCGGTATCAGATTTCTGTCTGCGTATTTCTGCGTGTGTCTGCGGCAGAAAAATCTTTCCTCTCATTTTCGGAGGCTGATTTATACAAAAATATCCAGATTCAGACTTTTTACACGATTCCGCCCCTCTTTTTTCGCCTGATAAAGCGAATCATCTGCCCCTCTGATCAGCACATTCGCAGAGAGATTCCGGGAGGGGCTGATGCTGGCAGTGCCGACGCTGACAGTGACACAATTCATGACAGGGGAAAGCGCATTAGGAATATTCAGCGATTCGATATTATTCCGCATGTTTTCCCCCACAGACCGGGCACCGGAAGCATCGGTTCCGGGCAGAACTGCCGCAAACTCCTCTCCTCCGTATCTTGCCACAAAATCTCCGGAGCGTCTCACCGACGCGGCAAGTGCTTTCGCCACTCTGCGGAGACAGTCATCCCCTGCCATATACAGGTATTTCTCATTGAAATTTCTGAAATAATCTATGTCTATCATCATCAGTGAAAGCAGCGAAGATTCACGCACTGCACCCCGCCATTCCGCGTCAAAATACTCGTCAAAACGCTGCCGGTTCGGGATCCCGGTCAGTCCGTCAAAGGAAGAGAGATGTTCCAGCGTTTCACGGTGTATTTTCAGCTCCAGATGGGTTCTGACCCGGGCTTTGACAATTGCCATGCTGAAGGGTTTTGTGATGTAATCCGCCGCGCCGAGTTCCAATCCTTTGGTTTCATCGGCATCTTCATTCACGGCGGAGATCAAAATGACCGGGATATTCCGAGTTCTTTTTTCTGATTTCAGACGCCTGCACACTTCATAACCGTCTATTCCGGGCATGACAATATCCAAAAGAATCAGATCAGGCGGATTTTTGGCACCTGCAATCTTTAAGGCTTTTTTCCCGTCTGTCGCAAAACTGACCGAATAATTCGGTTTTAACATATAGGCAAGCATCCTGATATTTTCAGGCGTATCATCAACAATCAGTATTTTCTTTTTGGAGGATTCCGGATTCATCACCCCTCTCCTTTCATTTAACTATTTATTATTATAATAATTTCATACAGTGCCGTCCGCATTGAAATATGAATCGGATCGGTGTTCACGGATAACACTGTTCACTTCGTTCAGAATGACATGTCAGAGAAAGTTGGCAAAGCAGAATTTCAGGGTTTCTTTTTTTCCGAATATCCATTATATGCTGAATGGACGGTTTATACCAATTCGCTATCAAAAACTGTGTTTTCAGTAAAACCGCTTTTCAAGCGGTTTAAGCGGTTTGAAAAACCGCTTTACGGATATTTGACAGCGAATTGGTATTAGCATAAAAGCATCTTTCTGAAAATATCTTCCTTATCAAAAATGACAGCGATATGTTTCACGGATGATTATGAACACATGGAACAATCTGATAATATACTGAAAGTAGAAAATTTGAAAAAGTATTTCCCGGTCAGGAGCGCTTTGTTTTCCGCTTTGTTTTCAAAAAAAAGAAAATATATCCCTGCGGTGGATGACGTGAGTTTCTGTCTGAAAAAACAGGAAATACTGGGGCTTGTCGGTGAAAGCGGCTGCGGAAAATCCACGCTGGGAAGGCTGATTCTCTGTCTGATTCCCCCGACTTCCGGCAGGATATTTTATCAGGATACCGAACTGACTTCCCTGAAAAAGAAAAATATCAAAGCGTTTCGGCGAAAGATGCAGATGATTTTTCAGGACCCTTTTGCTTCTCTCAATCCGAGACGGACAGTTGCCGATACATTGAAACAGACCGTCAGAATTCACGGTCTGGCAAAGAACAGAGCCGAGGAATCGGAATTGTTGAAACATGCGCTTGAAGAAGTGGGGCTGAAGCCTGCGGATGATTATCGGCATAAATATCCCGCAGGACTGAGCGGGGGGCAGCTTCAGCGCGTCAGCATTGCCAGAGTGCTGATGCTTCAGCCGGGTTTTATTATTGCGGACGAATCGGTTTCCATGCTGGATGTTTCCGTAAGGGGCAGCATCCTGAACCTGCTGCTGAGAATGAAACACAAATTCGGCATTTCATTTATTTATATCACCCATGATTTGGTGACAGCGCGCCATATCTGCGACAGAATTGCGATCATGTATCTTGGAAAGATTGTGGAAATCGGCAGCGCCGAGGATATTGTCAGCCGCCCCCGCCACCCTTATACACGGGCATTGATTGCAGCCGTGCTGATACCGGATCCCCGGGCAAAACTGCCGGAACTTCCGCTCAAAGACTGTCTTTCGGCTCTGCATCCGGCGTGCGACACTCTTATGCTTTCCGGTTGCAGTTTTTATCCCCGATGCGTCTTCGGAACAGAACGGTGCCGGCAGAGCAAGCCTGAACTCGTTGCAGATATATGCGGTCATGCTTTTGCCTGTCATTTACAGGATTTGCAGGATTATACAGGATTATACAGGAAACTGGTCTAGACTTTTTGCCGTAAAACGATTTTGTAAATCGTTTTGCCGCAGAAACGGTTTGCGTCTGTTTTCAGCATGGGCGTTTTAC
>JAIFKL010000134.1 GCA_020049595.1 Desulfobacteraceae bacterium | reverse complement strand
ATTCGTCTGATTTATCTGATTTGTCTGATTTACAGGGCGTTTATCAGCGGAATCAGAATAATCAGACGAATCACAGTTCAGACAGCCGGTTTGCAGGGGCATCGCCGCCGACGTTGCCCCCGTAATCCCTGAACAGTCTGACACAAATCCTGTCAATCCTTTAATCCTGAAAATCCTGTTCTAATCAGGGTTCGGACATCGGATTATAAGGCTTTCCTGTCAATTTCAGATTTCTCGCTTCGCTCGAAATGACAGGAATAAAAAAAGCAGACAAAAATCCTGTCAATCTTGTGAATCCTAAAAATCCTGTTAATAATACATCATATTCGGCAAATAAAGCACGATCTGCGGAAATATCGTTATAATGATAATGCCGGCAATGATGGCTATCAGAAACGGAAAAACACCTTTAAAAATGACTTCCAGCGGAATTTTACCCACAACGCCCTGCGCCACGCCGTAAACCACATAAACATTGATGCCGACCGGCGGCGTGATGACGCCGATCTGCGTGACCAGAACAATCACAAGACCGAACCATATCGGATCATATCCCAGATTCATCACCACCGGATAGAAAATAGGGATGGTGAGCATGACCAATGCCAGCGCGTCCATCACGCAGCCGCCGATGATATAAACAATTACAATTGCTGCCATAATCAGAAAGGGCGGCAGATTGAAACCGCCGACCCAGTTGGCAATGTTGAACGGTATCCGGGTAACGGCAAGAAATTTGCCGAAGATGATTGCGCCCGCGATCAGCATCATGACCATGCAGGAGGTTCTGAGTGTTTCTTCCAAAGATGCCACAAATGCCTTCCATGTGATCCGCTTTCGGATCACAGAAACAGCAAGCACTCCGAATGCGCCCACGCCCGCGGCTTCTGTGGGCGTAAAGAGTCCGATGAACATGCCGCCGATCACCAGAATAAAAACAATCATGGTGTCAATCATGCCGACCAATGATTTGATCTTCTCACGCCATGTAAATTTTTCTCCGGGAGGTCCCTGAGTCGGATCAATGCGGCACCAGATATAAATCGTGATGATGAACAGCAGAGCTATCAGGATGGCGGGAAGAATGCCCGCGACAAAAAGCGCGCCGATGGATTGTTCTGTCAGCACCCCGTAAACAATCATTACCACGCTGGGAGGCATGACCATTCCCAATCCGCCGCCCGATGCCACGCAGCCGGTTGCCAGTTCATCCGCATATTTATATCGCCGCATTTCCGGCAATCCCACCGTTGACATGGTGGCAGCCGTTGCCGGGCTGGAACCGCAGACCGCGCCGAAGGCAGTACATGCCGCTATGGTTGCCATTGCCAGCCCGCCCCGGATGCTTCCGAAATATTTGTAGGCAGTGTCATAAAGTCTTCTGCCGATGCCGCTGTTAAACGCCAGTTGTCCCATGAGAATGAAAAGCGGAATGGTGGTCAGTCCGTAAGAAGAAAATGCCTCATAAATATTTGCGGAGATGAGGCTCATACCGCTGGGACCCGAGGTCAGGAAGGAAAAACCCACATAGCCCACGATTGCCATCACATAAGCCACAGGCATCCCGGTCATAAAAATTATCAGCATCAGGACAAGACCGATAATACCGATCAGGGTAGGATTCATTTGCGACCTCTCAATTTCATAATATTTTGAACAATGCTCTGAAGCAGCAGCAGAAAAAATACAAAAAAGCAGAATGAAATCATATAAATGATGATGTATTCGGGGAATTTCAGATCCATGGAAACTTCGCCTGATTTTTGTATGGTGTGAGCATAAACCGCCATCCGCCATGTGGCAAGACCGAAAAAGGCAAATCCTAATATTTCCGTGAATATTTCGGTGATAATCTGTGTTCGCCGGGAAAGCATCTGCATAAAAACTTCCACGCCGATATGCGCTTTCATTTTATGGGTGTAAGGTAAAGCTGTTGCGGCTGTCAGCGTGGCAAAGAAGCCGACAATCTCTATGGCTCCGGGAATCGGATGTCCCAAAGCCCTGCCGATAACGTCAAGGCAGGTCAGAAGCACCATTCCCGCCAGACACACCGAGCCTGTCGCTTTGAGCTTGTCGGAAAGCCATTCAATATGTTTCCAGAAATTATTCATAAGTTTAAATAAGTTTAAGGGTTAAAAGTTGAAAGTAGGGACACGCCGGCGGCGTGTCCTTCAAACCCCGCCCCCGGCCCCTCCCCGAAGGAGAGGGGAGTGTTTACTCCCCCTCTCCTTCGGAGAGGGGGCCGGGGGGTGAGGTTGAGGTGAGGGAGAATCCGGTTCTTAATTTATTTCACACTTTCGAGCGTCTTGATTGTGAAATCAACGATTTCTTTTCCGTTAAAACCCTTGCCGTCCAATTCTTTCATATATGCGTCAACAATGGGCTGAACCGCTTTTTTCCAGCGCTCGGACTCTTTTTTGTCCTGACCGATTATGGTATTTCCCTGCTCAAGAAAATACCGGATTCCTTCCATATCACTGGTATCCCATGCTTCTCCGTGCCTGACCGCCCATTCGGCATTGATTTCTTCGATGGTTTTCTGAACATCCGGAGGCAGCGACGCCCATTTGTCTTTGTTCATCACGACAAAAAAGGAGGTGGTATAGGCGGAACTGTAATTTGCTGTGCAGTAATCGGTGACATCTGCCAATTTCCAGCCTTTGTTTGATTCCACCGGATAAACCGCGCCGTCAACCACGCCTTTTTGCAGCATTTCATAGGTTTCCGGCATGGGTTTGGGAACCGGCGTTCCGCCCAGGGCTTTGACCACATCCGCGCTGGTTCCGTGTCCTCTGAACTTGAGTCCCTTCATATCTTCCAGTTTTGCCAAAGCTTTGGTTCTGGAGTGAATCAATCCGGGTCCGTGAGCATGAAGATACATCACCTTTGTATCATCAAATTCTTTAGGTTTGAATTTATTGTAAACTTCGTTGACAACCTTTGTAGCGGCTTTTCCGCTGGTATATCCGAGCGGAAGGTCAACTGCTGCCATGACCGGAAATCTGCCCATCGTATATGCCAGCGCGGCAAATCCGATGTCCGAAATTCCCTGCAACACGCCGTCATAGCACTGATTGGCTTTGGTCAGGGTCTGACCGGCAAAATATTCCACTTTGACTTTTCCGCCGGTTCTTTTTTCGACCTCTTTGCACCAGCTTTCAGCCAGTTGGCTCTGAATGTGCGTGGGCGGGAAGAAGTTGCTGTAAGTGAGTTTTACGGCATCCTGAGCCTGCGCCGGGGCAGGGAATACCGCTGTAAAAGAAAATCCTGCAAACAGAATCAGACAGAGCAGAGCGACTTTTTTCATTTAAAAATATCCTCCTTGATAATTAATTAAAAAATTTGTCAAAAACCCCATAAAATTTCCCGATATTAAATTTTTCGTCACCTCCTTCATTTGTTTATTTTTGTTTTCAATATTTAAGAGATGTTAGGAGTTACGCATTTGGAATTTCTGCATCGTAAAAATGAACCGCAAAGAGCGCGGAGTTCCCGCAAAGAGCGCAAAGTTTTAAAATATATCTTTGCGGAACTTTGCGTTTTCCTTTGCGTTCTCTGCGGTTTAAAAAAAAGCAGGATTCAACTGCGTAACTCCTAAGATGTTTTAGAATATAAAAATTTCAAACAAATTAAATCCCATTTATTGACTTATTAAAGCTACATTGTAATTATTTGTCAAGAATTAATCTGAGTTTTCCGCACTTTTTGAAACTGCGGACAATTTTTACATTTTATTTATATGAAAATATGATAAAAAGAGAATTTGCGCCGTTAAATGCCAGCCTGTTTTTTTAACGCAGTGTTTGCAGGTAACGGCTTAAATCTCTCCAAAAAATTTGAAATCCGCTTGTAAAGGTATTGAAATCTGTTGTGTATGAAAAGGAATTTTATCGGAACAGAAACCGGCTGTCTATGACCGCCGTCATAAAAAAATCAGATACCCAAAATAAATTCGATCAGAAATTGAAAAGGAAATCAGAAATGAAAGATCAGATTTCGGAAAGTCTTTGTCTGTCTGCGGAACAGAAAGAAAACTCTCCGTGTTTTTTCCGATGTTGCAGCAAGGATTTATGTTGAAAATTAAAAGCGGATATAGTATCAAAGATTATAATAATCTGTAAATATCTGTGTCGTGCGTCGTGAATATGCGAAAACGCAGCCCGAACCGAGCCGATATGAGAAATCAGATATTATTTTGCTAAAAATTACAATAGATTCCCCGGACCGAGGGAAAATATAAAAAAGGAAAATATAAAAAATGATTGTGTATTTCAACGGACGTTTTATGCCCAAAGAAGAGGTAAAAATCTCGCCGGATGACCGGGGATTTTTATTTGCCGATGGCACTTATGAAGTCATCCGCTCCTACAACGGAAAATTGTTCAGAATGGAAGATCATAAGATACGAATATCGCGGAGTCTTGAGCAGATTCGCATCAGCGGGGTCAATGTCGGCAGCCTTGAAAGCATTGCTGACAAACTGATAAAAGAAAATCATCTGGAAGATAAAGACGCGTCGGTTTATATTCAGGTGACTCGCGGCGTGGCAGGCATCAGGTCCCATGCTTTTTCCGCAGAAAATATGTCGCCCACTGTTTATGCTTATGCTCATGGTTTTCAAATTCCTGCGGAAAAATGGGCAAAAGGCGTGAAAGCTGTTATTATGCCGGATATCCGCTGGTCCCGCTGTGATATTAAGGGCTTGGGCTTGCAGGCAAATGTTCTGGCAAATCAGCAGGCAAAAGAAAGCGGCGCGGAAGAGGCGATTTTTGTCCGTAACGGCGTTGTCACCGAAGGCTCTCATACCAATTTCTGTGCGGTGCTGAACGGCGAACTGCTGACCCATCCTGACGGGAATTATATTCTCCCCGGAATTACGCGGACAGTTGTGCTGAGTCTCTGCAAAAAGCTGAATATCCCTCACAGAGAATATCCGATTTTTGAATCTCAGTTGAACGACGCTGAGGAATGTATGATTCTGGGAACAACCACTGAAATTATGCCGGTGGTGCAGATCAATGACCGGAAGGTTGGAACCGGGAAGCCGGGACCGGTTACGGTGAAATTACAGCAGGCGTTTCAGGAAGTTGTAGGAAATTGAGAATTGAGAATTGAGAATTGGATGTGTTCTATTTCTCAATTCTCAATTCTCAATTCTCAATTCTCAATTCTCAATTCTTCGCGCTGCTGAAAACATGCGGTTTTTGACCCTTGAAGGAACAATAATATGGATCCAGAGGTTAAAAAAGCAATTGACGGCATTCACAACAGGCTGAACAAAAAATTTGTAAGCATTGATTTTAAAAAGGCGGTTGACGGCATCCATGAAAGGCTGAACAGAAATTTTGAAGCCATTAACCGCTATCATGATAAAATCGCCGAAAAATTTGAAGAACTGAATGAGCGCATTGATCAATTGGAAAAGCGGATTGATCTCATGGAAAACAGAGAAGAAGTCAGAAAAATCATAAAAGACAGCCGGGAAGCTAAGTTAAAGATAAAGTAATATCCAAATTTTATTAATAATTACAGTTAGTTAATAAATTAACAGGTCAGTAATCCGCACTGCGGGATGAACAGCCCCTCTGCCTCGTCCTTCAATTTCCGGAAATCAGATTCCGGGACCGCTTTTCTGATAATATTGAATGCGCCGTTGATGTCGGCATTCAGAATTATCCCCTGCGCCGATTTGTAAAGACCTCCGGAAATTCTTCCGGCGCTGAACACATACTTTGTTTCAATTACCGGCTTGCTGAGAAACAGATTCGCTTCCATTTTGCATGGGGTCAAGGCAAAGGCTGCAACCCCAGTTCCTTGAGAAAGCCGTTATGTTTTTTAGTGCCTGCAACGATCTTTTTTTCCAAATCAAGCAGCTCGGCATTTACCGCCCGCAAATCAATTGGGGGTTCTTGTTTGGCGGTGCTGACGTAGCGTGAAATATTCAGATTATAATCGTTTTTCTCTATTTCCTCCGGAGTGACGCGTCTGGAAAACCTTTCTTCTTCCTTCCGGTACTGGTAAGTATCAACAATTTTATCAATATGCTCCGGCAGCAGACGATTTTGGCGTTTGCCTTTTTCAAAGTGTTCGCCGGCGTTGATGAAAAGCACGTCATCCGGCTTCTTGCATTTTTTCAGAACCAGAATACATACCGGAATACCGGTGGAGAAAAACAGGTTGGCAGGCAGACCGATCACCGTATCAATATTGCCGTCTTTCAGCAGTTTGGTGCGAATACGCTGCTCGACACCGCCCCGGAACAGCACGCCGTGGGGTAAAATAATCGCCATGACGCCTTCTTTGCCTAAAAAGTGGAAACCGTGCAGCAGAAAGGCGAAATCAGCGGCGGATTTCGGTGCCAGTCCGTAGCTTTTAAACCGGAAGTCTTGGCCCAGTACTTCGGTCGGCTCCCAGCGGTAGCTGAAGGGCGGGTTCGCCACGACAGCATCGCATTCCAGCTTTTTGGCGGGGTTCATCTCATTTAAAATGTCCCAGTCATTCAGCAGCGAATCACCGTGCTGGATTACAAATTCGGAATCTTTCAGACCGTGCAGCAGCATGTTCATGCGTGCCAGATTGTAGGTGGTGATATTTTTTTCCTGCCCGTAGATTTTACCGATACCGCGGGGACCGAGGTGTTTGCGTACATTCAGCAGTAACGAGCCGGAGCCGCAGGCAAAATCCAGCACTTTGTCTAATTTTTTCTTTTTGCCGGTGCAAGGTTCCTGACAGTCCAAGATCACGATTTTGGAAAGAATCGTGGAAATCTGCTGCGGGGTATAAAACTCGCCCGCTTTTTTACCGGAACCGGCAGCGAACTGACCGATCAGGTATTCATAAGCATCACCCAGAATATCGCTGTCGCTTGAAAACTGTGCAATGCCTTCGGCGATTTTGCTGATGATGGTGCAAAGTTTGGAGTTACGTTCCGTGTAATTTTTACCGAGTTTTTCGGAGTTGAGATGAATCTCAGAGAACAAACCCTGAAAAGTGCTTGCAAAGGATTCGTTTTCAATATACTTGAAGCCTTTTTCCAGGGTGTTCAGCAATTCGCCGCTTTGAGTTCTTGCCATCTCGGCTATGCTGCTCCACAAATATTGCGGCTTAATCACATAATGCACCTTGCGGCGCATCTGCTTTTCAAATTCAGCAGTATCCTCTTTGTTCGCTTTATACCAAAGGGATAAAGGTGCCCGCTTATCGTCTTTTGCCGGTTTCGGGTAGTCCTGTCCCAGCTCTTTTTTGGCGGCAGCCTCGTAGTTGTCCGACAGGTAACGCAAGAAAAGGAACGACAGCATGTAATCACGAAAGTCATCTGCATTCATGGCGCCGCGTAGTTGGTCGGCAATGCCCCAGAGCGTGCTGCCCAGCTTATTCAATTGTTGTTCGGTCATGGTTGCTTCGCCTTTTTTGTTGAGATTTTTGCTTTATCGCTCATGCGCTCGCCTCGTCAGCCGATGGAAAAAGCTGCTGCATCAGACCTTTTTTATGGGCTTTGAGTGCATCTATTTTTTGGGTTTGGGCAGTGATGAGGTCGTCAATTGAAGACAGGCAAACGGCGATTTTTTGTTGTTCTTTGGTACTTGGAAACGCTACAGGATAGTCCTTCATTAAGGATA
>JAIFKL010000236.1 GCA_020049595.1 Desulfobacteraceae bacterium | reverse complement strand
ATGTCTCTCCGTTTCCGCCCCGGACAGCACTTCCGCAAGTCGGCGGAATCAAAGTTTCAGTCGTGGATATTCTCGATAAGATTGAACCGGGTACCGGCAAAATGATTCCTCCGAGAAAACAGGGCTACAAAGGCGGGAACCACCTGTTTTCCGCAGAGAAAAAAATCATACGCCTTCAGGCTGCCCGCAATGAGACAATCGGCTTTCAAGTGATTCTGGAGGGAATAATGACGCCTCAAAATATCAATCTCTCCTGTAAGTTTGATCAAAGCCCGAATCTTTTGCCGAAATTTTATCAATTCGCCCATACAGCCGTCCTGGATAAAAACAAAAAGCCGGTTTCAATGCTCCCCGACCCCTTGATTCCCCTGAAACCGTGCAATCAATTCTCAATTCTCAATTCTCAATTCTCAATTCTCAATTCTTTTCTCTGCGAAATCTACGTCCCCCATGAGACATCTCCGGGAGAGAAGAAAGGAAAGCTTATTCTTTCCGAAGGTAAAGAGCAGCTTGAATTGGACATTGATCTCACGGTCTGGAATTTTACGCTGCCGGACAAGCTTTCTTTTGTCCCGGAAATGAATGTTTACGGAACGGTTTCTCCCTACAAAGGCTATGAATATTACCGACTTGCCCATGAACACCGCACCTGCATCAACCGGCTTCCTTACGGCTGGAACGGAGTTCCCGAATTTGCGCCGGAATGGAAAGGCGATCATTTTGACTGGACAGAATGGGATGAGAAAGTCGGTCCCCTTTTGGACGGTTCTGCCTTTGCGGATTTGCCTCGCAAACATGAGCCTGTGGACATATTTTATCTGCCTTTCAGCGAGAATTGGCCCGTGTCCCTTGCGAATCACTACTCGCCCTCTTATTGGGCAGATGAAGCATTTTCCGAATCTTATCAGACAGAAATGAAGAAAGCCTTTGCCGCATTTGCAAGCCATTGTGAGGAAAAAAATTGGCGGGATACCGCGTTTCAGTTTTATCTCAACAACAAAATTACTTATCGGAAAAGTTTTCCTCAGAGTTCCGCGCCCTGGATGTTTGATGAGCCGGTCAATACGCAGGATTTCTGGGCGTTGCGGTGGTACGGTCTGCTCTGGCGTTCTGCGGTTGATCCGATTGCGAAAAACACCCGAATGTGGTATCGGACAGATATTTCTTACAGTCAGTTCGGGCGCAATCTCCTGTGGGGAATTGCGGATATAGAATATCTCGGTGCCAATAACGCACAGAAAACCCGCATGAAGCATGATGAGCAAATCCTCTCTGTCCCCTCGCATTTTGCGGAATACGGAACAGCCAACCGCATCGAAGACCCGAACACGCAGCCGGTGTTGTGGTGCCTTTCCGCGTGGGCAAAAGGCGCGGTCGGCGTGATGCCCTGGCAGACTCTCGGCGGGCCCGATTGCTGGCGCATTGCAGAGCAGACCGCCCTGTTTTATCCGCATCCCGACGGACCCAAGCCCTCTGTGCGTTTGAAGGCATTTACTCGCGGACAGCAGGATGTGGAATATCTCACGCTGCTTTGCGATGTTTTTCAGATTCCCCGTTTTGCTGCTGCAAAATGGCTGAAAACTTTTATACCTTCTGAGGGCAAAGTCTGCCGGACTTTTGCAGATGATGCGGGTACGGCCTTCTTTTATAAAAAAGACGATGAAAAAGGCGATGCAGGTGATTTGTGGGAAATGAGATACCGCGTGGGAAAAATGCTTTCCGATAAAGCGCCGCCCTACAAACGGGAAATAGTCAATCTCAGAATCCATCGGGATAACCATCAGAATAGACCGGATTTATTAAAGAAAATCAGTTTATCTTCGGATGTTGAGCCATACAAACCGAATTGCGACAAGCCCCCCTTCGGTGTGATGAAATAATTCTTTTTTTCTTTGCGAACTTTGCGAGAGATAAAGTTTCTCGCAAAGCACGCGAAGGGCGCAAAGAAGAGCCGTATATAACTTCTTTTTTTTCTTTGCGAACTTTGCGAGAGATAAAGTTTCTCGCAAAGCACGCAAAGGACGCAAAGAAGAACCGTATATAACTTCTTTTTTTCTTTGCGAAACCGTATATAACTTCTTTTTTTCTTTGCGAACTTTGCGAACTTTGCGAGAGATAAAGTTTCTCGCAAAGCACGCAAAGGACGCAAAGGATACTTTTTGATAATGCCTGTTGTTTTTTTTAAATCCTTATGATAATAATTTGCAATAAAGATTAATTTATGCTTTCAAATCCTTCCGAATGAAAAAAAAGCCGCTTAGGAATAACACATGAAAATAAAAACTTTTTGTATCTTTTTTATCCTGCTGGCAGCACAGGAAATCTGTTTCTCTGCTGATCTGAGCGCAGAGCAGAAAGCTGAGGGCGAAAAAACTTTGGTTATTGCCATGAGCAAATCTTTCCCGCCACTGGCATTTCTCAATGCCGAAGGCAATCCCGCAGGTTTGTTTGTGGATATATGGAAACTCTGGTCAGAAAAGACGGGCAGTAAAATTGAATTTCTGCCTTCCGCATGGAATGAAACCATGGAAAACCTGAAAAACGGAAAAGCAGATATTCATTGCGGTCTTGCCTCCACCCCTGAACGTGAAAAATGGATGGCATTTTCTCAGGCATTGTATGAAAACTTTTTCTACCTGTTTTTTTCTCTGAAACAGGGAAAAATTTTGACTGTCAGCGATATGGCAGGGCAGAAAGTCGGCGTGGTGCCCAATTCCTCTCAGGAGGAATTTCTGAGAAGAAAACACCCGGACATTGAACTGGTCTTGTTTGAAAGCACGGAAAAGGCAATTCTTGCCGCCAGCGAAGGAACAATAAGAGCCGTCGCGGATTCATATCTCAGCACCTCCGCAGATATTACGCGCTTGGGCTTATCCGGCGAGTTTCAATGCAGTCAGCAGATGCTTTACTCAAAAACATTTCATGGGGGAATCCTTAAAGAAAACAAATCCCTGCTTGCGCTTGCGGACAAAGGCTTTGACGCAATCTCGGATAAAGAATTGGCGGAAATTGAAAGCAGGTGGATACCGGACCCGGCAAAACGCTATTATCACGAGAATCGCAAAAAGATACGCCTCACCGCAACTGAACAGGCATGGCTCCGGGAGCATAAAACCGTCCGCGTGGGCTTGTGTCCTGACTGCGCGCCGGCAATGTTTCTGGAGGACGGAAAGCTTGTCGGCTTTGTGCCGGACTATCTCGATTCTGTCAGCGAGTATATGGGCATAGCGTTTGAACGGATTCCGATTGCCATATCTGATTTTTTCGACGCTGTGAAGCGGCATGAGATTGATATGTTTATAGGAATTGAAAGCACGGAACGCAAAGAGTTCATGAATTACACACAGCCGGTCTTTTTTCAGTCTTTTGTGATTATTAATCAAAGAGATGAACCGTTTATCAAAGGAATTGAATCGCTCGGAGGTAAAAAAGTTGTGGTGGTGAAGGATATGATTTTTTATCAACGCTTGCTGAAAGATTATCCGGAAGTCAAACTGCATGTTGCTGAAAATCATCTTGAAGCCTTGAAATCTGTTTTAAACGGCAAAGCAGACGCTTATATCGGTCCCATTGCGGTTGCCACCTATCTGATTCAGAAACATGCGCTGAACCATCTTAAAATTGCCGCAATGTTAGATGATTCTAAAATCGGCTTCGGATTTTTAATCCGCAACGACTGGAAAGAACTGCACAATATCATGAATAAGGCAATTGCTTCAATGCCCGGTGAACATTTTGAGGGATTTTATAAAAAATGGGTCAGCATCCGCGCCGAACACGTCATTGACTGGAAGTTTGTTCTGCCCTGGATATTGGCTTCCTGTGTGATTGTGCTGATAACGCTGTTCTGGAACCGGCGGTTGTCAAAAGAAGTCGCCAGACGCAGCGCGGCGGAAGACGCGTTGAACGCAAGTCTGAATATCTTTAAGAAAATGGCGCTGCTATCAGTTGAAGACATTTTGAAACACGGGCTTGAAGAAGGCAGCAGACTGACCCGAAGCCGAATCGGATTTTTTCATTTTGTGAATCCGGATCAGAAAACAATTCACCTGAAAGTCTGGTCACAAGAAACTTTGAAAAACTGTACGGTGGGCGAGCCGGTCACGCATTATCCCATTGAGCAGGCAGGCGTGTGCGCGGAGTGCATTCGTGAAAAAAAAGTTATCATTCACAATGATTATAAAATGTCAGATCATAAAAAAGGTGCGCCGGAGGGACATGCGCCGCTGATGCGGGAAATGGTGATTCCCATATTTGAACAGGATAAAGTTGTCGCGATTCTGGGCGTGGGGAACAAAGCGCAGCAGTATTCGCAGCCGGATGCGGAACAGCTTTCATTGGTTGCCGAAAATGTATGGAATATTATCCAAAGAAAACAGACAGAAAACGCATTGAAAGACTCTTTGGAGAAACTGCGGGAACTTGAATCTATCATCAATAAAAGTCATGCGATTGCTTTTCTCTGGCGCGCCGAGGAAGGATGGCCGGTGGAATATGTATCCGAAAATATCAGCCAGTTCGGATATATGCCTGAAGATTTCATAAACGGAACCGTAATGTATTCCTCAGTTATTCATCCTGATGATCTGTTGCGTGTGAGACATGAAATCAGGCAATACACACAGGAAAGCAGAACAGAATTTACGCAGGAATACAGAATTATCGGCAGAGACGGAACCATTCACTGGACCCATGACCGAACATGTATCCGCCGGGATAAAGAGGGAAATACCACACATTATCAGGGAATTGTGCTGGACATAACCGAACAGCGGCTTGCCGAGTATGCTCTGCGGAAAACCGAACAGGAAAAAGCAGCCATTCTGAACAATCTGCACGATACGGTTATTATTTACATCGCCGCCGACATGCGGATCATCTGGGCAAGCGAGACATTGAAACCCCTTGTTTCCAATTCTTTTGAAGATATACAGGGAAAACACTGTTTTGATGTCCTTCACCGGCAAACATCTCCCTGCCCTGAGTGCGCGGCTTACAAGGCAATTCAGACGGGTCAGTTTTATCAGGGAGAACACAGCACAGCAGAGGGGCAGTGTTGGATGACCCGGACTACTCCTGTCAAAAATGAATCCGGCGATGTGACCGGCGCGGTCCACATTGCTTTTAACATTACAGACCGCAAGCTTGCCGAAGAAGCACTGAAGGAAGCGAAAGAAGCCGCAGAAGCCGCGAACCGGGCAAAAAGCGATTTTCTTGCCCGCATGAGCCATGAAATCCGCACGCCCATGAGTGCGGTCATCGGCATGAGTCATCTTGCGCTGGGGACGGAACTGACAGCACGTCAGCGGGATTATATAGAAAAAATTCAGACTGCCGCCAACTCTTTGCTGGGAATTTTGAATGATATTCTGGATTTCTCCAAAATCGAAGCCGGAAAACTGGAAATGGAATCCGTGAATTTCCGTCTGGAAGAGGTGCTGAACAATCTTTCCGTTCTGGTAAAAGCAAAGACTCAGGAAAAAGGGCTTGAACTGATATTTGACGTGGACAAAGGCGTTCCCGATGCGCTGGTCGGCGATCCCCTGCGGCTGGGACAGATACTTGTCAATCTCGTGAGTAATGCTGTCAAATTTACGGAACACGGGGAGATTGTTGTTGGGATCAGGTTGCAGGGAACAGGGGGCAGGGAGCAGGTTACAGGGAGCAAGGGGACAGATGAGCAAAGCCATCCTGCCCCTTGCAACCTGCAACCTGTCCCTTGCAACCTGCAACCTGTCCCTTGCAACCTGCGCCCTGCAACCCTTCTCTTTTCCGTCCGTGATACGGGCATCGGCATTCCCCCGGAAAAAATAGGAAGTCTGTTTGATGCTTTTACTCAGGCAGACGATTCGACTACAAGAAAATACGGCGGCACAGGTTTGGGGCTTGCCATCTGCAAACGGCTTGTCAAAATGATGGGCGGAAAAATATGGGCAGAAAGCAAACCCGGTGAGGGCAGCACTTTTTATTTCACTGCCGAATTGAGATATAAGCCCCAAGATAAAACAAAACAGATACCGGATAGTGCTTTACGGGGAATGCGTGCGCTGGTAGTGGACGACAATGAACTCTCCCGCATGACATTGAGCAAAATGCTTGAATCCCTGACTTTTGAGACCTCATCCGTCAGTTCCGGCGAAGCCGCGCTGGTCGAATTGGAAAAAGCCTCGGCAGAGACAAAGCCTTACAGCCTTGTGCTGATGGACTGGCGGCTTCCCGGAATGAACGGTTTGGATACTGCTGTAGGCATTATGCGGGATCAGCGGGTGTCGCCGACGCCCTGCATTATTATGATGAGTTCTTTTGCCGGAGAAGAGGTGATACAGGCGGCAAAGCGGGAAGGCCTGAGTCATTTTTTCATCAAGCCGATCACATCTTCCGTGCTTTTTGATATTGTGATGGAGTCTTTCGGACAGAAAAGCGAAAGAATATATCAGCCTCAACTCTCTGAGATTAGAGAAAAAGAACTGTCGCAGCACATCAGGGGCGCAAAAGTCCTTTTAGTTGAGGATAACAAAGTCAATCAGCAGATAGCCAAAGAACTGCTTGAGCGTGCGGGTCTGAAAGTGGAAATTGCAAACAACGGACTGGAAGCCGTCAAAATGGTAACAAACAGCAATTGTCAATTCTCAATTCTCAATTCTCAATTTTATGACGCCGTGCTGATGGACATCTCCATGCCGGAAATGGACGGATATGAGGCGGCAGGACGCATTCGGGAATGGGAGAAACAGGGAGCAGGTGACAGGAGGAGGCAGGTAACAGATAACCTGCCCCCTGTAACCTGCAACCTGCCCCCGATCCCCATCATCGCCATGACCGCACACGCCATGAGCGGAGAAAAAGAAAAATGTCTCGCTGCCGGAATGGATGACTATGTGACAAAACCGATTGATCCGGTTCGCCTTTTTTCCGTGCTGTCACAATGGATAAAGATTGACGAAAAATATCAGACTGATAATATCAGTCGGCAAGCTCCGATAAGTGATTCGGTGTCTGAAATTTTCAATAAAAAAGAATTTCTGGCGCGTGTGGGCGGAGATGAAAATATCTGTCAGGAACTTCTGAATGATCTGCCTGTGTATCTCACAGGCGAAATGAAAAAATTAAAAGACTGTCTGAAGCAGAACGACGCCAAGCTGATCGCTGTACACGCGCACGGCATCAAAGGAATGGCTGCCAATCTTGCTGCGTACAAATTGCGAGATGCTGCCCACGAAACCGAACTCGCCGGAAAACAGGGGAATGTGGAACACGCCTGTCTGCTGGTTGCAAAAGTGGAACAGGAATGCGAGAGGCTGCTGTCTTTTATTTTGAGCCACGAATGAACACGAATTTTCCACGAATAAGGCACGAATTTTTATAAAAAATAAATTCGTGTTCTTCTGTTCGTGAGACATTCGTGTGCATTCGTGGCTAAATTTTGAGCCACGAATATACACGAATTTTTTCACGAATAAGGCACGAATTTTTATAAAAAATAAATTCGTGTTCTTCTGTTCGTGAGACATTCGTGTGCATTCGTGTGCATTCGTGGCTAAATTTTGAGCCGCAATTCTTTCTTATTTCTTCATGGTTTCCCGGAGAAAAAAGCTCGAAACCCACGCGATAACTCCGCAGAGAAAAAGCGCCAGAAAGGCATTCTGATAACCCGCAAGCGAGAACGCGTCTCCTGTTTTGCCCTGCTGTTCCAGAAGATAGCCCAGCACCGGCTGAAAAACGGCTCCGCCTGCAAAGGGAAAGAGATTCAGCAAGCCTGCGGCTGTTCCGGTCATCTGAACCGGAAACAGTTCTTTGTTCATCGTGAATCCGATGACGACCACCGCGCTGGAAAAAATTCCGAGTCCCAGACAAAGCAGATAAAGACCCGGTATCGGTATTTTTTCCGTGTAAAAAGCCAGAAGCCCTGTCAGACAAAGCACGATAAACGCGGAAATCACTATCACGGGTTTTCGTGCGCGGAAAACATTGTTGGAAAGAAAACTGAGCAAAGGGCTTCCCACGATCATCCCGATTGCCAGCATGGAAAGGATGCGGGCTGAGGCTGCCTTGCTGAGACCGTAAATCTGCATGAGATAAGGACCGCCCCAGAGTCCCCCGAAAGAGAAAAAAATCGCACAGTCAAAGAAAAACCATATTGCAAGGGGCCAGAACCAGAGACAGGTGAGCGTTTTCCGAACCGCTTCTTTCAGCGGAATCGGCGGCGACTGCGCTTTCAAAGATGAGGAAGGCGAAGGCAGTCCCATGTCCGCGGGACGGTTCCGGACAAAACACCAGACCAATATTGCCAGCAGCAGCGTAAAGACGCCGATGATGACAAAGGAAAATCGCCAGCCGATTCGGGAACTGATCCATGCCAGCGGCGTCGCCGCGCAGAGCGATCCTACTCCGCCCATTGCCATGAGTATGCCGGTCATCGGCGCAAATTCACGGGCGTGAAACCATTCGGTAAGAATTTTCATCGTGGGGACAAACAGCATGGCAACCCCAAGCCCCACAAGCGCCCGCCCCAGAATCGCGGAAAACACAGAATCTGCAAAGCCCATGAGCAGAGAACCGAGAAAAGCCACCGCGAAAAAAAGTGTGATCGTATTACGGGGTCCCCACGAATCGGAAAGAAGCCCCGCGGGCAGTTGCGCCAGCGCGTAGGGATAAAAATAGGCTGCGGCAAGAAAGCCGGTCAGCGCGCCGCCGGCATTGAGATCACGCATCATATCCACCGCCACCACAGCCGGACAGAGACGGTGAAAATAAACCAGCAGATAGCCCAAAGACAGGATTCCGAAAATCAGCCGGCCGTAACGGTAAGTTTTTTGCAAATCATCAGACATTTTCAGTAACCTCTTTAAATTGAGAATTGAGAATTGAGAATTGAGAATTCTGTCTCTGTCATTCTGAGCGAAGCGAAGAATCTCTTTTTATAACGGCATGTTGAAGAAATGAGATTCTTCGTTGCGCTCAGAATGACACTTCAAAATCACCCAGTTCTACACCACTACCCAAATTTTTTTGCCACGAATGAACACGAATTTTGAACCACGAAAGCACGACCATCTTATTAAAATCAGTTATAAAGAACACGAAAAAATAAAAAGATTTTCGTGTTTTTCCTCTCTTTCGTGCTTTCGTGGTTAAATTTACATCTCATCCGGCAGCCAGACATTGAATGTCGTACCTTTCAAGCCCGTATCCACAGATATTTTTCCTTTGTGCGCTTCCACAAACTGCTTCACAATGGCAAGACCGAGACCGGTTCCGCCTTTCTTTCCGTGACTGACAAAAGGAACAAACAACTGCTCCAACATCTGTTCGGGAATCCCGGGACCGTTGTCTGTGACCCGGAAACAGAAACCGCCGGACATTTTTTCTATGGAAAGGATAATTCGGGGAGAAACAGTTTTGCTTTGATGCAACGACTCTGCCGCATTTTTAATCAGATTGATCAGAATCCGCTCCATCTTGCTTGCATCCGAAGGAAAGTAAAAAGGAGCAGCCATTTCAATTTGCAGCGGAATCTTGAATTGTTCCAAAAACAGCGCCGCACTTTTCTGAACAGACTCAAGGAGGGGTCTGATGTCCACCGGAGATTTGACTAACTCTGAATTTCGTGTAAAATCAAGAATATCATTCACCATTGTCAGGGCTTTTTTTGCCTCGCCCTGCATGAGCCGGTTCATGTCTCTGACAAATTCCGGGTTGG
>JAIFKL010000296.1 GCA_020049595.1 Desulfobacteraceae bacterium | reverse complement strand
CTTGTGAAAAATGCGGATTTACACGTACAGCAGGGTGAAAAAAAGGGGAAAAAAGGGCAATCTCGATTTGAGTCAAGTGATTGAAAGAAAAGGGTTTTGCCGAAAATTGCGGGGGTCTAAGCGCGACTTCCATTACAAAGTAATAAGCATGGTCTAAGCGCGACTTCCATTAAAACAAGGATTGAAACTCATCAGCAGATGTATTTTTGACGCTGTGAAAATCGCGTCTGATTTTAGCCGGGCACCTGAAAAGCGCCCGGGCTGAAAACAGACACGGAGAACACAGTTTTTGAAAGCGAATTGGTATAAGAAGTGTTCACTTCTCAATCCTCAACCTCACCTTCCCGATAATGCCCATCAGATCAAGCTGTTGCTGCTGATCGCCGCTGGAAAAACGGATATGGGTCACGTCCGCGGGAAACTGTCCGAACAGCGAATCCGCCGTGATCCATTTGCCGACATAGACCAGATTCCACGCATGGTAGTAAAACCGCCCGTTGAGATAAACAAGACCTGCCTCAACTTTGGCAGGGATTCCCGCGGCACGAGACAAAGCCGCAAAAAGCACGGAATGCTCATTGCAGTCTCCCATACGGTTTTCAAGTGTCGAAATCGCATCAGGCACCGAAAGCACAGGCTTTTTCTCAATATGCTCATGAATCCAGCCCATCAGCTTCTTTACTTTTTCCAAAGGACTGTCATCAGGTGAGACAATCTCTTTTGCCAGATTTCTGATTTTCTCATGATCCGACTGAATAAAGGGCGTGGGCTTTAAAAATGACTTATCGCTTTCCGGTAAAGCAGTTATATCAAAAACAGGCGGAATATCTGCAAGCGATTCTTTTTCTATGACAAGAACCTGATCTTTGAAATGCTGCCGACCCCCGGCAATTCGGAGTCCGTCATATTCTATGCCGCTGACAGCTACTTCCAGCATTTCAAGCTGTTGCGGATTTTCAATAACGACATTTGACTCAACCGAGGCAACTTCTGTCAGGTCCTGACTCGCTTCTGCCGGAACACCGAAGAGCGCATCCTGTCGGCTCGTTTTCTCCATTTTGATGCCGAGTAGTCCTTCTTCTTTCAGCACTTCGCCGTTTTCATCAATCCATGCCATTTGAGATGCGCCTTTGAAATTGAGCGTCACAATATTCGCATTTTTCTTTTCTCCCATTATCAGAATGTCTTCTTTGCCGATGACCGTGACGCTGACGGTTTCCTGCCCCATGGTCGCGGGATCGAAAATATCAAAGAAAAATGTCTCACCGGTTTTCAATCCCGCAGATTTTACCGCGTCTAAAATTCCTGAGACAAGATATGGTTTTTTCTCTATTTTAATATCAATAGTGCGCTCGCCTTCGGCATTTTTTGTTTTAAGCGAAAGCAGATCGCCGGAAACCGCGCCTGTCATGCCGAAATCAAAGAGACCGGAACGGACCTCAAAAGCTATTTCGGAAAGCGTGAAATCAGGGTTCAGCACGGCTTTTGTATCAAGATGAATATCCTGAACCATGCCGAGCGTATTAATACGCATGAAAACAGTCTCTTGCAGATGATATTTCCCGTCTTTTCTGGAAAAAACCGTATGCGAAAATCCGATTTTGCGCTTGTTCTGGAAAATATTCATCCATGTGTCTCTTTCAGACGGAGCATTTGAAGCTAAGAGCAGCGTATTTTTCGGATTCGGAAACAGCTTATGAAAAAGGTCTGTCCTAAGCGCCAGCAGAGACATAAAGAGCATTCCGAACAATATGCCCGCAACCCAGAAAAATTTCATTTTATGGAAAGACATCTTATATCACATCGTTATGTAGGGGTAAGCCCCCCGTGCTTGCCCTTCAATCTTAATCGGGCGATCAGACAAGGGCAACCACGGGGGGTTGCCCCTACAATCAAATCAGTTCTTTTGCCGCTTTGACAATCGCGGGCGCGTCAATCCCGTACAAAGACCGGAGCAATTTCTGGGGACCGTGTTCGACAAAAACATCAGGGATTCCGATGCGTTTCAACCGAAAATTGCTCACGCCGCCGTCTGCCAGACATTCCAGCACCGCGCTGCCGAATCCGCCCTGACGCACATTTTCTTCCACCGTGATAATACGCGGAATCTTTCGGGCAAGAGAGCAAATCAGTTCCGCGTCAAGCGGCTTTATAAAGCGGCAGTTCGCCACCGTAGCAGATATTCCCTGCTCCGACAATTCCGAATGAGCGATAAGCGATTCGGCGACCGAACTGCCCACAGCCAGAATCAGCACATCTGAGCCTTCTTTTAAAACCTCTCCCTTTCCGATGGGCAGCGGAATCATATTTTCTTCTATTTTCACGCCGATGCCCGCGCCCCTCGGATAGCGCAGTGCGATGGGTCCCTTGTGGGAAACCGCAGTCGCCAGCATTCGGCACAGTTCGTTTTCATCTTTTGGCGCCATGACTACCATGTTGGGCAGGCTTCGGAGATAAGACAAATCAAAGAGTCCGTGATGCGTCGCGCCGTCATCGCCGACAATGCCGCCCCTGTCAACGGCAAAGACCACCGGCAGCGATTCAATGCAGACATCATGCAGTATCTGGTCATAAGCGCGCTGCAAAAATGTGGAGTAAATCGCCACCACCGGCTTGAATCCCTCAGTTGCCAAGCCTGCGGCAAAGGTGACGCCGTGCTGTTCCGCGATTCCCACATCAAAAAAGCGATCCGGAAATGTCTCGGCGAAATTTGCCAGCCCCGTGCCTTCGGGCATGGCAGCGGTCACCGCGACAATCTTTTCATCTGCCTGCGCCAACTGTATCATTGCCTGACCGAAAACTTTGGTATAAGTCGGCGCGGCATCGTTTTTATTTGCACATTCGCCTGTTTTGACATCAAAAGACCCCACACCGTGAAAATACACCGGATTCTTTTCCGCAGGTTCATAGCCTTTGCCTTTTTTGGTGGTGACATGAAGTAAAACAGGCTCTCTGAGTTCTTTGATATTGTCAAGAATATTGATAAGATGATTCAGGCGGTGTCCGTCTATGGGACCGAAATATTCAAAATTAAAGGCTTCAAACAGAACTCCCGGAGTGATAAACGTCATAAAAGATTCTTCCGAGCGTTTGACAAGCTGATAAATCTCCTCGCCGATACCGGGCATGGATTTCAGAAACTCTCCGACACGCTTTCTCAGATTCTGCATTTTTTTTGCGGAAAATGTGCGGCTTAAAAACCCGGACAGCGCGCCCACGTTGCGGGCGATGGACATGTCGTTGTCGTTTAGTATGACAATCAGATTTTTGCGGAGGTCTCCTGCCTGATTCAGCCCCTCATAAGCCAAACCCGCGGTCATAGAACCGTCGCCGATTACGGCAATGACTTTGGAAGGCTCTTTTTTGAGACATTTGGCGCAGGCAATGCCCACGCCTGCGGATATGGAGGTGCTGCTGTGTCCGGCTGAAAACGTGTCGTAGAGGCTCTCGCTGCTGCGTGTAAAGCCGCACAGTCCTCCGTGCTGGCGCAATGTGGGAAATTGGTCTCTGCGGCCCGTCAGCAGTTTGTGGGCGTAAGCCTGATGTCCCACGTCCCAGATGATTTTGTCTTCGGGCGTGTTGAAAACATAGTGAAGGGCGATTGCCAGTTCAACCGCGCCCAGGCTTGACGCGAGATGTCCGCCGTTTTTGGATACCACCTCAACGATGGTTTTCCGTATTTCTTCGGCAAGAATCGGGAGGTCGGCTCTGGAAAGACATTTCAAGTCTGCGGGAGAATTGATTTTTTCTAAAAAGCTCAATAGGATTATGACTCCTTATATTGAGAATTGAGAATTGAACACTTCTTATTTCTCAATTCTCAATTCTCAATTTTTTATCGTTTTCTGTAAATGATATATCTTGCAACTGCCCGGAGCGGCTCGGCTTTGTTGTCAAATATACTCAGCGACTCCAGGGCATTGTCAATTAATTTTCGGGCAAATTGTTTGGACGCCTCCATTCCCATAATAGAGGGATAAGTGCTTTTTTTCCGATTTTCATCACTTCCCACGGCTTTTCCCAAAAGCGCGGGGTCCCCTTCCACATTCAGAATGTCATCTGTCACCTGAAAAGCCAGTCCGATATTTTTTCCGTAAATTTTAAGCTGTTCAATCTGCTCCGCATTTCCGCCGCCCAATATCGCGCCGGACAATACAGAGGCTTGAATCAGCGCGCCGGTTTTCAATGCGTGTATCTGTTCAATAGCGTCAATATCGAGCGAAATGCCCTCCGACGCAATATCCCGCATCTGTCCTTCCACCATTCCCTTATAACCCGCAGCATGAGAAAGCAGATATATCACTTCTAACAGACGGGAAGGGGGATATTCGGAAGCGGCAGATGAAAGTACCTGAAAAGCCAGCGTCAGGAGCGCATCGCCTGCAAGGATTGCGCTGGCTTCATCGTAGGCAACATGACAGGTGGGCTTTCCTCTCCGCAAGTCATCGTCATCCATTGCGGGCAGATCGTCGTGAATCAGCGAATAGGTGTGAATCATCTCAATCGCGCAGGCAACGGTGAGAACATCTTTTGCTTCCGCACCTACAGACTCAGCCGCGCCGATGCACAGCACAGGTCTTGCCCGCTTTCCGCCTGCTGTCAGCGAATATCTCATCGCGCTGACAATCCGGCTGGAATCCGGTTTCAGCAAAACATCTATCCGCTCGTTGATTTCTCTGTTTCTGGCGACAAGATATGAATTGAAGTCAAACATGCTCATCATCATCTCTTTCCGGGCTTTCCGACTGGAAAGGTTTTTCTGTAATGTTTCCGCCCTCATCCTGCAACAGGATCGTGATTCTTTTTTCTGTTTCATCCAGCTTTTCAGAGCAGAATTTTGAAAGCAGAATGCCAGCTTCAAATTTTTTGATTGCCTGTTCCAAAGGCAAATCTCCGCTTTCAAGTTCCTGAATGATTTCTTCAAGCTGTTCCATTGCCTTTTCAAAACTCTGTTTTTTAGCGGTCGCCATTTTTTTTTCCTTCTGCACGGCAAAGCAAAGAACCTTTTGCGAGCGTGATTTCAAGCTGCTGTCCGAGGCTGACCGCATCCGCATCGCTGACCGCAATGTGTTCCGGTACGGTGCGGGTGATGCTGTAACCCCGTGCCAGAATCGCGAGTGGACTTAAAGACTGCAATCTGCCGACCCGCCATGAAAGGTCTTCGCGCTTTCGGCGGATACTGCCGACAAATACACGGATCAGCCTTTGGGAAAGTTCGTCATTTTTCAGCCCTAACTGCTGTATTCTTTTCATCGGATGAAGCAGTTTTCCGGAAATTTCTTTCAGGCGTTTCCGGCGATGTTCCATATATCGGTAAAAGCAGTTTTTCAAAGCAGTTGAAAGCCGCGTACATTTCCCCGCCAGCTCATGTTTTAAAGGAACAGCCATTTCCGCTGCTGCCGAGGGCGTGGGCGCGCGCAAATCTGCTGTAAAATCTGCGATTGTAAAATCGGTTTCATGTCCCACAGCCGAAATCATCGGAATTTCCGAAGCAAAAATCGCCCTTGCCACTTTCTCCGAATTGAACGCCTGAAGGTCTTCCAGTGAGCCGCCCCCTCTGGCAAGAATCGCCACATCCGCATCTTTCCGGCGGTTGAGCAGTTCAATCGCGGAAACAATTTCTTTTGCCGCAGTATCGCCCTGCACTTTCACGGGTATGATTTCAATGTGAATATCGGGAAAACGCCGGTCAATCACGGTCAGAATATCACGGATCACCGCGCCGGTGGGCGAAGTGATCACGCTGATTTTTTTCGGCATAAAAGGCAGCGGTTTCTTGTGCTGCGGATCAAAAAGCCCTTCTTGGGAAAGACGGGCTTTCAGTTGTTCAAAACCGGTCCTTTGGGTTCCAAATATTCAAATATAATCTGATAATTTCCTCTCGGCTCATAAACCGTGATTCTCCCCAGACCCGTGATTTCCATTCCGTCTTGAGGCTTGAATTTCAAACTCCGATTCTGTCCGCGAAACATGACCGCTCTGATCTGGGTCTTTTCGTCTTTGAGGGTAAAATAAAAATGCCCGGAAATCGGCGTATGAAAATTGGAAATCTCGCCGGAAACCCACACAAAGGGAAAATTTTCTTCCAGTAAATTTTTAATATCCGCGGTAAGTTCGGAAATGCTGTAAATTTCTCGGTTCATTTTTTTTGCAATCCGGCAGAAATTACGCAAAGGAAAGACTTATGCTCCTGCTTCTTCTTAACATTTTTTATAATACTCTGACATAAACCTGATTTAAGACGGTTTACCACAGCTTAAATTTTCATTCAATCTTTTTTCAGTTGCATTCACAATTCTTATTCTGTTATTTATCAGATAATAAAATATAAAGCAAGCCCGCGCCTTTTCTTATTTGAGAACAAGATACTGCGAATACCGTCTGTTACGGATATTGAAATTATTCGAGGAGCTTCAAGGATGTCATTGACTTTTTTTTTGTTATAGAATATGTAACTGAAATATCTGATCAGCGGAGTATCCCAAAAAAAAATTTGGCGATGTCTTTATGAAACTGTATGAAGTGAAAAATATTTTGAAAGCGGAAGTTCTGTCAGGGGAAGAACTTTTGAATGAAACAGTTGCGGGCGGAGGAAGCGCCGATCTTACAGAAGATATGCTGTCCGCTGTGGCAAAAGGCTCTGTATTTCTTACAGGACTTCACAACACAGAGTTCATTCGCACTGCCAAAATTATAGGCGTCAGCGCGATTGTATTTGTGAGGGGAAAAAGACCCAAACAAAATATTGTTGATCTGGCGCGATCCTTTGATATGCCCATTCTGCTGACCAGCTACCCGATGTTCGTGGCAAGCGGACTGCTTTATATGGAAGGATTGAGAGGTCTTGAAGGTTCATGGTAATTTTTTTTATTAAAAACGGGTTTCAGGTTTCAGGTTTTGAAAAAACGATACCGCTATCCTTTTCCGAAAACCTGATAACTGATACCTAAAAAAAATTAACAGGAGTGGCGATTTATGTTTGATGCAATTTGTATGATGGGAGGACTCGGCGTTCTTGTCGGCGTGGGGCTGGCTGCAGCCTCGAAAGTTTTTTACGTGTATGTGGATCCCCAGATAGAGGCGGTGGAAGCCGCACTTCCGGGCGCAAACTGCGGCGGATGCGGTTTTCCGGGGTGTTCCGCCAACGCGGCTGCCATTGTTGCCGGCAAATCCTCTCCGAGTTCCTGCGTGGCCGCAGGAGAAGATACGGCGCTGGCAATCGGTATTATTATGGGCGTTTCAGTCGAGGCAAGAGAACCGGACATCGCAAGACCGGGCTGTTATTTCGGCGTTAAAGACGCAGATGTGAAATACATATATGACGGACTCAGCGAATGCAAGGCTGCCAGTCTTCTGAGCGGGGGCATGAAAATCTGCTCCGTGGGATGTCTGGGACTCGGCAGTTGCGCCAAAGCCTGTCCTTTCGGCGCGATCACCATGGGACCCGAAGGCTTGCCGGTGGTGGATGAAAAACGCTGTACCGGCTGCGGCACCTGCGAGCGCGTCTGTCCGAAACATATCATCACGCTTTCCTCTGTTACCCGGCGCATTCTGAAGGAATACACCACTGAAGAATGCACCACGCCCTGTCAGAGAGCCTGTCCTGCCGGCATCAATATTCGGGAATATATCCGGCAGATTATGCTCGGCGATTATTACCGGGCAGTGCAGGTCATCAAAGAGCGGAATCCTTTTCCCACGGTTATCGGCAGAATCTGTCCCCGTCCCTGTGAAAACGAGTGCCGGCGCCAGTATGTTGACGAACCTGTTGCCATCAACTTTCTCAAGCGATTTGTCGCTGATTTTGAGAAAGAAAGCAAAGAAAGAGTGCTTCCTTATAAAGCACCGAGTACAGGCAAGAAAGTTGCTGTCATCGGCGGCGGCGTGGAAGGCTTGTCCGCAGCTTTTTTCTCCGCACGTCTGGGACATGATGTTACCGTATTTGAAGCCAGACCGAAACTGGGCGGTCTGCTGAGAAGCGCTATTGCCGAATATCGGCTTTCAGACGAGATTCTGGACTGGGATATTGATGGTGTGCTGGCAATGGGCGTAACGGCTCAGACCGAAAAGGCTATGGGAAAAGATTTCACGGCAGACGCGCTTCTTGAACAGGGATTTGACGCTGTTTTTCTTGCCTCCGGAGGCTGGGACAGCCGTCTGACCCGGGGGAGCAATATTGTTGAAGAACCGATTCCGGGAACCTTTCTGCTGCTGGACCTGCTGAAATCCGATGCTGACGGCAAAAACCGCATTTCCGTCAAATCTGATGTTGTGATTGCCGGCGGCGGAAAGCTTGCGTTTGAAGCCGCAAAGATATGCAAAAAACTCGGAGCAACAAATATCACGGTGCTGTTCCGGGAAAAACGGGCGGAAAGTTCTCTTGAAGATGCGGAAATAGCGGCAGTTGAACAGGATAATGTGCGGGTGATTTTCAGCGCGGGCATCACCCGGCTTTTCGGCGAGCAGAACCGACTTACCGAACTGGAATACACGGAAATTGACTCTCAGTCCAAAACAGTGGTGCCGGTTCGGAATCTGTTTACCGCATCGGGACGTTTTCCCGAACTTATTTTTGTCAAAGCGGAAGAGGCTGAGGAAGGCGCGGAAGTATCTGAAAAAACACCTGCGGGCCCGATTCGCTGGGAGGCGTTTGAGCCTTATAAAAATCCCATTGCTTTCGGAGAAAAGGGGATGTTTTCCGAGGGAGACGTTCTGAGCGATTACAGCGCTGCCATCAGAGCCATCGCTGCCGGCCGCAGAGCCGCCGCGTCGGTGCATCATGTCATGTACGGCATGGGTCTCGAACTTCCTGAAAATGTGATCACACCGCGCTCCATATTGCAGAATGTTGACGGTGTGGAACTGGTGCAACTGAAACCCCGCCAGATTATGCCCCTTGCTTCTTCCAAAGAAGTTGCGGCAGGAGGAGAATTGGAAAAAGGCTTTACGGAAAAAACGGCTCAGGCTGAAGCGTCAAGATGCCTTCAGTGCGGATTGATCTGTTATGAACGCTCTGAGGGACTCATCATAGAGCCGAAAAAAGAATCGGCTGCCTGAAACGGTCTCGTATTGTAAAATCTCGGAGCCCGTTCAATACTCCGCGTCCCCGTTCCGGAGCGCAAAAATCGCATTTTTGCATAACAGACCGTAAATAATGTAAAAATAAAATTCTTGCGTTCCGGATTTTTCAGAACTCCTTTGCAGTGAAATTTTTCTTGTTGACAAGCACGGCGCCGCCCTCGCCGTTCTGAGTCATCACATAAAGCCCTTTTTTTTCGGCATAGCGTCCGATTCCGTCGTCCATGACCAGCGCACCCACCCCGCCGAGAATGCGGAAATCTTTGTACTGAGGAAAGACCTGCCTGAATTTCGGAAGCTTTTCGCTCAGAAAACTGTCAATCATATACCGTTCCAGTTTGTTCTTTATCTCCACCACAAGAACGGTATCTTTGTCCGTTGCCACGATATCATATTCAGCAATCCCTCTTTTCTTCAGGTTCCGCCGCACATCTGAAAAAACAATATCCTTCCCGCCGAAAACATGCCTCACATTGCGGTAAAACAGGTCTTCGGCAACCCTGCCCTGAACGATTCCCATTTCTCCGAGTTTCACCCCGATATTGTCCAGTTTTTTCACAGTCCGTTTAAGCTGCTCATCGGTTCTGTTAAGCTGCTCATCGGTTCTGTTAAGCTGCTCATCGGTCCTTTTCTGAGATTCCTTCAGTTCAAGAATTTCTTCATGAACTCTGCGAAAAGATTCATCGGTTTTTTTCTGGGATTCCTTCAGTTCAAGGATATGTTCATCGGTCCTTTTCTGAGATTCTCTGAGTTCCGCCATTCCCCGGAAGAACTCTTCCATTCCCTTTTCAATGCGGTCCATTCGGCTTTCTTTCATTATACGCCTCCTTTCTCATACCAATTCGCTTTCACATATTTATGAAATGTCGGTCGCTGACGCTTCCCGCTCCGAGCAGGGAGCGTCAGCGACCTGCAATTTTGAAAACGAATTCATATCAGATTATGAGTTACGCAGTTGAATTTTTTCGCTGTCTCAGAAACCCCGCCCCGAAGGGGAGGGGAGACGTCTCCCCCTCTCCTTCGGAGAGGGGGCCGGGGGGTGAGGTTGGGGTGAGGTCTCAACTGCGTAACTCATATCAAATATTGGAATCATAACACCGGGAAATTTTAAAGACAAGCGTTTAATCATAAGCAGACAGAGAAATTCGGAGTGCAAAGAATGCGAACATTCCCGTATTCCGGCAGCGTTACAGAATGTCATTCCGAAGACCCTGAGGGTTTTGAAAACCCTCAGGGTCTCCGGCTCTGTACCGTGTTCCGCCCGGAAATACGGAATGCGGCTTTTATTTTCCGACAGCGAATCGGTATAAAATCCTGTCAATCCTGTATAATCCTGTATAATCCTGTTCAGACAGTGGCGGGGGACTGACCCGGCCCTGCCCTTTTTTTCATTTCCCGTTTTCAAATAATCCTTTTGCCTGAATGAATGATTTATGTTACAAAGCACCATATTTTTGTTTCACGCAAAGCGCAACTGCGCTTTAGAGCGGGTATTTCATACCCGCGCTGCCAACTGACATACAAAACGGACATGGCATCATGCTGAAATTCATAAAAGCAAAAGTGACGAAATTCAGAGAAAAAACAAAACAATGGACAGATACGATCCTTCAGGGAACCCACAATCATTACAGTTGCTATCTTCCCAAAGAGGGAGGATTTTTATCTTCTTTTATTTTCAAACTCTTCTTTTCCGGCATCGAAATCCGAAAAGAACAGACTGCCGTGCTTCAAAACATCCCGAAAGACGCGATCATCGTCTATGCCGTCAAATACAAAAGCTATTTTGAGTACCTTTTTTATCACAGCCGCTACAAACAGAACGGTATGCCCCCGCCTGAAATCGGCTTTGATTATGAAGTGACGCTGTTGCAGCCGGCGGCGCGTATTTTCAGGATGATCTTTGCAAATTTGGATTCGCTGTGCCAAAATTTTGCCCTGCCGGACCCCTACAAAAGCGGATATATCCGTCAGGAACTCATTGCCGGACGGGCTGCGCTGCTTTCCTTGGTGGAAAACAAAGGCTTTTACCGCAGATTTGTCAAGGCAGATACGGATCCCCTGCGCTATCTGATTGAAATGCAGAAAAATATTGACCGCCCGATTTACATCATCCCGCAGTTGATGTTTTTCAGCACCAGACCCGCCCGCTCTGTTCCCACACTCATTGACATGCTTTTCGGGACCAAGGAAAAACCCGGAACCCTGAGACGGATTGTAACACTTCTGAACAATCCTGGAAAAGTTTTTGTGGAAATATCCGAACCGCTGAATCTTTCGCATTTTCTTCAAACCGGAGAAGGTGAGGAACTGAGCGGTGAAGAACAGGCATTGCTGCTGCGGCGCCGGCTTCTGACCCGAATGAACCGGCACCGGCAGAGCATTACGGGTCCCATCCTCAAATCAAAAGAAGAGCTGAAAGAAAATATCCTGACAAATGAGCGGCTTCGGGATTTTATGAATCATCATTCCGAAAGCCGGAAAATTCCGCTGTGGAAAGTGCATAAGGAAGCGGACGGCTATATTGATGAAATTGCGGCAAAATACAGTCCCACGATGATCAGCCTTTTTGCCACAGGCATAAAATGGCTGATGCGCGTGATGTTTGAAGGCGCGACGGTCAACACGGAAGTGCTGAACAAGGCAAAAAATATGGCGCAGCGGGGACCGCTGATTTTCATTCCCTGCCATAAGAGTCATGTTGACTATTTGGTTTTGTCTTATACCCTGTATCAGAACAATATGCCCTGTCCCCATGTTGCGGCAGGGAAAAATCTTTCTTTCTGGCCCATGGGACCTTTTTTCAGAAGCGGCGGGGCTTTTTTTATCCGGCGGAGTTTCAGAGGAGCAGTGCTGTATTCCAAAGTTTTTTCAGAATATGTTTACAAACTGATTCAGGAAGGCTTCAACATCGAATTTTTTATCGAAGGCGGCAGAAGCCGGACCGGCAAGCTGCTTCAGCCCAAGCTGGGACTGCTTTCGATTCTTCTCAATACCTTTCGGGACGGCGCATCGGAAGACATGATTTTTGTGCCTGTGTTTATAGGATATGACAGGGTTCCCGAAGAAAGTTCCTATATGCGCGAATTAGAGGGCGGAGAAAAAAAGCCCGAAAACTTTTGGCAGATTATCAACGCCCGGAAATTGCTGAAAAAAAGATACGGCAGAATTTATATTCAGTTTCATGAGCCGATTTCCCTGAACGCGCTTCTGTCTCAAAACGGCGTATCCTCCATGAAAGAAATGACGAGCAAGGAGCAGAATGCCCTTTGCCGGGATTTGGGATACCGTCTCGTCAATGCGATTGACAGGGTAACGGTCATTACGCCTCATGCGATTGTGGCAGGCGCGATTCTGAACTGCTCAAAATCCCGTTTTTCTTACGGCGACCTGATATCTATCATCGAGATTTATATGAATTATCTGTTTTCACAAGGTGTTACGCTGGCAGATACTTTGCTCATGGATTATACTCATGCCATCAAGTATGTTTTTGACAGCTATGTGCAGCGGAAATTCATTGAGCGGATGCCGGGCGACAAGGGAAACCAGAGTTTTTCGGAACAGTTTGCGACAAATGAAAGCCGGCGGCCTCTTTTGGAGTATTACAAAAACAACGGCATCAGCTTTTTTATCCCCGCGGCTTTCACTGCCCTCGCCATTCTTGAAAAAGATGCGTTTCAGTTTTCGATTGCCGCGCTTCATGAGAATTACACCTTTCTGCGGGAATTTTTTGTGAATGAATTTGCTTATGACGTGGACAAATCGCCTGAATATTTCCTTGAGAAAAACATCGGTGTTTTTGTTGACGACGCCATTCTGATGCCGCATCCCACGCTGCCGGACAGCTACAATGTCACCTCAGCCGGATACCGGAAACTCAAGCTTTTTTCAAGTTTTCTGAGAACTTATTTTGAATCCTACTGGATTGTGCTGAATTTTTTCATGCGCTATCCGAAAGATTTCAGCATTAAAGAAGACCGGATGAAGAAAATTCAGTCTTTGGGAAACCGCATGTTGAAACGCCGTGAAGTTGAGCGGGCTGAATCGCTCTCCGCAGTCAATTACAAAAATGCTGTTGATTTTTTTCTCACACACGGGATCAAGGGTTCGGAAGACAGCGCAAAAATCGAAATCTATGCGGCGAAAATAAAAAGATATTTGGAATATTTACCGTTGTAGGGATTAGCAGCAATTCATCCCTCATCCGACAGTGCAAACTAATACCGATTCGTTATCAAAAACGGTGTTCTCCGTATCTGTTTCAAGCCGGGGCGCTTCTCAGGCGGTTTCAGCGGTTTGAATCTGTTTTCAGCCGGGGGCGCTGTACGGTCTGAAAATACCCATATTTGAAAGCGAATTGGTATAATCTTTATTTCTCACTTCTCACTTCTCAATTTCTTAGCCTCTTC
>JAIFKL010000265.1 GCA_020049595.1 Desulfobacteraceae bacterium | reverse complement strand
CTTTTGCCATTGACGCTAAAAACGGCGAAATCACCGTTGCGGACAGCAGCAGCCGTTTAGACTATGAGACAAATAAGCAATACAGCCTTACAGTAAGGGTGTTCGACGGCGAGTATGCCGTCACTGCCGTGATAACGATCAATATTAAAGATGTGGATGAAAATACCCCGAATGAAGCGCCCGAGATTGAAGATGCGACTTTTTCCATTGCGGAAAACAGTCCCGAAGGTACGCTTGTCGGCACAGACAGTATCAGCAAATGATGCGGATGAAGACAAACTGACTTACAGCATCACCGAAGGCAATACAGATCATGCGTTTGCCGTCGGCAGAGACACCGGGGCAATCACTATCAATGACGCAAGTCTTTTAGATTATGAAAAAACAAAGAGTTACACTTTCACCGTTCAGGCTTGGGACGGCAGAGACGGTGCCGAGGCAGAAATTACGGTGAATATCACGGACGTGGATGAAAGCAAACTTGACATAAAAGATCAGACATTCTCAGTGTATGAAAACAGCGCGGCTGGAACATCGGTCGGAACGGTTGCCGCAAGCGGTCCCGAAGACATCACATTCAGCATTACCGCGGGGAACAGCGATGATGTCTTTGTCATTGATGCACAAACCGGCAAAATCACTGTCAATAAAAGCGATAGCTTGGACTATGAGACAAAGAAAAGCTATACGCTGACGGTTGAAGCAGATGACGGCTGGGATACGCTCACAGCCGAGATTACGGTGAGCATCAACGATGTCTCTGAATCAAAACTTGAGATAAAGCCTCAGACCTTTTCGATTGATGAGAACAGCCCGGATAAGACATCTGTTGGCGCTGTAGCCGTGAGCAATCCGAATGCCGGAAAACTGACATTTCGTATTACGGACGGCAATACGAACAATGCTTTTACCATTGACAGCAATACCGGCGAAATCAGCGTCGCGGATGGAAAGCAGTTGGATTATGAAACAACCGCGAGTTATTCACTCACGGTTGAAGTCTCGGACGGTACGGATACAGCCTCGGCAAGCATTACGGTGAAGCTGAACGATTTGAATGAAAACAAGCCCGTAGCTGAAGATCAGACTTTTTCGGTGGATGAAAACAGTTCCAAAGGCGCGGTTGTGGGGACAATAACCGCAAGCGATGACGATCCGGGAGACAAACTGATCTATAAAATCACTTCCGGCAATACAAACAGCGCATTTGCTATGGACAGCGAAAGCGGCGAAATCACTGTCAACAACGGGAATGAATTAGACTATGAAAGCAGTCCGAGTTATTCGCTGACCGTTGAAATATCAGACGGCGCGAATACTGTAACCGTGAGAATCACGGTAGCGATCAACGATGTGGATGAAAGCAGGCTTGCGGTAAAAGATCAGACATTTTCGGTGGATGAGAACAGTCCTAAAGGCACAGTTGTCGGGACGGTTGTGGCGAGCGGTCCCTCAGATGAGCTGACATACCGCATCGTTGAAGGCAACACGGACAATGCTTTTGCGCTCAACAGCAGCACCGGACAAATCACCGTTGCCGACGGCAGCCGTTTGGACTATGAGACAATTACGAGTTATAGTCTTACTTTGGAAGTTTCTGACGGCACAGATACCGTATCCGCAACAATAACGATCAGGCTGAATGACTTGGATGAAGAAAAACTGACGGTCAAAGATCAGTCATTTTCCATTACTGATGACTTATCTGACGGCGATCTGGTCGGAAAGATTGTGACAAGCGGTCCCTCGGAAGAACTGACCTACCGTATTTTATCGGGCAATGAAGACAATGCTTTTAAGATTGACAGCAAAACCGGTGAAATTACGGTTGCGGACAGCACTCATCTGAGTCATGAAACTACGCCGGTTTATACACTTGTAGTTGAAGTTTCTGACGGAGAGGAAACCGTTACAGCGAAAATCACGGTAAATGTGGGAAAAGCAGGCGCGTTGATAAACGATCAGACTTTTTCCATAGAGGAAAACAGTCCGGACGGCACTTCAATCGGTACTGTGGCAGTAGAAAAAGATGATCCCGCTCTGAAACTGACTTTTGCTATCATTGAAGGCAATACGGATGAGACATTTGCGATCAACAGCAAAACCGGAGAAATCACCGTTGCGGACGACAGTCATTTGGATTATGAAACAGCATCAGTTTATAAACTCATCGTTGAAGTCTCTGCCGAAGATAAAAAAGAATCTGCAACGATTACAATCAATATCACTGACGTTGAAGAAGACAAACTGGTGATAGAGGATCAGACATTTTATGTTGATGAAGGCAGCCGGAACGGAACGCTTGTCGGCAAAGTAAAGGCGGGCGGTCCCGCAGATATTTCTTATCGTATCATTGAGGGGAACACAGATGAGGCATTTGCCATAAACAGCAAAACCGGAGAGATAACCATCAATGACTCAGGGCGCATAGATGCCCAAATCACGCCGGTTCATAAACTTGTAGTTGAAGTTTCAGACGGCGTAAATATCGAAACAGGAGTCATCACGATAAATGTTATTAAAAAGCATGAAGTCGTTGTGACAGAATGGAAATGGCAGAATCCGATTCCCACAAGCAATATGCTCGCGGCTGTCCTGCCCGTGTCGGATTCGGAAGTCTTTGTTGCGGGAGAAGCAGGCGTAATACTTCACTTTGACGGCGCAAACTGGAGCATTATGAACAGCGGGACATCGGAGAATCTCAGATGTCTCTGGGGAGACACCTCCCTGCCCCCCTCAAGGGGGGAGATATTTGCAGTGGGAGACGCGGGCGTCATTCTCCGCTATGACGGCGCAAACTGGAGCATTATGAACAGCGGCGTATCGAGAAATCTCAGATGTCTCTGGGGGCTTGAAGCAAAAGGCGGCGGATCAGAATTGTTCGCAGTCGGAGACATGGGAACGATTCTGCATTATGACGGCACAGCGTGGACGCCGATGAAAAGCGGCAAGGAGAATACGCTCTACGGTATTTGGGGCGATACGGAATCGCTTGTTGTCGTGGGAGATGGGGGCGTCATTCTGCAATATGACGGCGCAAACTGGCGTGAGATAAACAGCGGCATATCTGAAAAACTCAGCGGCGTATGGGAAAACTTTGCGGTCGGCGACTCGGGAACGATTCTACACTATGACGGTGCCGCATGGACGCCGATGGACAGCGGCACAGAGGAGAATATCTACAATGTTTGGGGCAATGCTGAGTCGGATGTGTTCGCGGTCGGCGAGTATGGCGTGATGCTGCACTATGACGGAGACAAATGGCGTGAGATAAACAGCAACACCTCCGAATGGCTTTACAGCATTCGGGGAGGCTTTGCCGCAGGCAACAACGGCACGGTTCTTCGCTATGACGGCGCGGTTTGGCGCAAGATAAGCAGCGGAAATTATGAATGGCTGAAAAGCATCTGGGGAACTTCCAAATCAGACATATTCGCTGTCGGCGGCGGATTTGACTATGAGACATCGTTGTACTACACCGCAATTCTGCACAATGACGGAACCGGCTGGAAAAAAATGGAAACTGACAGCGCCGAATTTCTCTATGGAATATGGGGAGAATTTGCTGTGGGCTGGGGCGGCGCAATTCTGCGTTATGACGGCGCAAAGTGGCGCAAGGTAAACAGCGGGACAGAGGACAATCTCTATGCTATCTGGACTACATTCGCTGTCGGCGACGCAGGAACGATTTTACATTATGACGGCGCAGATTGGCGTGAGATGGACAGCGGCACGGTCGAAAATCTCTATGCTGTCTGGGGCTTGTCCGAATCGGATATTTTTGCTGTGGGAGACAACGGAACAATTCTGCACTACGACGGCTCGGAATGGTCAACGATGCGTAGTGTTACTTCAAATTGTCTCTACAGCGTGTGGGGGAGTTCCGATTCGGATGTATTTGCCGTGGGAGACAATGGAGCGATTCTGCATTATGACGGCTCAGAATGGAAAACGATGCGAAGCGGCAAAACAGAGGCGTTTAAAGGCGTATGGGGACAAAGCGCGGATTCCGTCTATGCAGCAGGAGACAACGGCGTTATTTTTTACTACAACGGCGTATCGTGGAGCAAGAGAAACAGCGGCACTCACAAACATCTCAAAGCTCTTTGGGGAATTGACGATACGGCAGTTGTCGTGGGAGATAACGGAACCGTATTAGAATTAGAAGCAGGGTTTTAGTTTTTTTTAGCCACGAATGGACACAAATTTTTCACAAATAAAAGAACACGAATTTTTTTATTATTTTTATCTATTCGTGTGTTATCTATTCGTGAAAAATTTGTGTCCATTCGTGGATTAAATTTAAGGAAAACTGTAATGATGAGAAAAATTTTTATATATTCAATCGTCGCTGTATTTCTGCTGCTGAATTGCTTCAGTAGTCAATCTTCAACTTATGCTCAGGTTGTTTTGGACGGTTCTATGGGTTCAGCGGGTCAGTTGAATGGACCCGACTATGCGATTAAAGCCGGATACGGACAGCAGGCAGGCGCAAATCTGTTTCACAGCTTTCAGCAATTCAATATCAACACAAATGAAAGCGCCACTTTCAGCGGGCCAAACTCTGTTCAGAATATTATCAGCCGTGTCACCGGCGGAAATTCCTCATGGATTGACGGCAGAATTGCTTCCACAATTTCCGGTGCAAACTTGTATTTCCTGAATCCGGCAGGCGTGATGTTCGGCGCAAATGCCTCATTAGACATCGGCGGCAGCTTTCATGTCAGCACCGCAGATTATCTGCGGCTGGGAAAAAATGAGCGATTCTACGCCGCGCCCGCCGCGGGTGAAGTTCTTTCGACCGCATCGCCGACCGCTTTCGGTTTTCTGAGCGATGAACCCGCGGGTATTACTTTTGAAGGCAAAGAAATCGAAGAATCGGAATGGGATGAAAACAATCCCACAGGTCTTGTTGTTCCTCAGGGAGAAACTATTTCCGTAATCGGCGGAGACATTCAACTGGCGGGCAAATATTATCGGAAAGACCTCGGTGAAGGGAAGTTTGAAGATGTCGCGACCGGAAGCATAGCCGCTCCCGAAGGGCGGATCAACATCGCAAGCGTTGCCTCTCAAGGTGAAGTCATTCCGACTGCCGATGATTTGGAGACAACTTCGCCAAAAACAGGAGATATAAATCTTGAGCATTCCCTTATCAGCGTGAGCGGAGAGGGCGCAGGGAGTATTTTTATCCGGGGCGGACAATTTCTCGCTGACAACAGCAAGTTGGCAGCAGACACAAAAGACAAAGACGGCGGCGTGACCGACATCCGGGCAGATACGATTTCTATCGCCCGCACGGACATTTTCAACAATGCAGACGGCACCGGCAGCGGCGGAGACATAAAGCTTACGGCTAAGGAATCTGTGACTATCTCCGAGTTGAGCAGAGTCTTCGGCGACGCGTGGGACGCGGGAGACGCGGGAGACATTTCAATTGAAACGAAAAATCTGTCCGTATCAACGGCGGGCGTGGTTTCCAGCGATACTCACGGAACAGGCAGGGGCGGAAATATCACATTGCGCGGTTCGGAATCCGTCCGTATTTCCGACCCGGAAAGCAAAGTTTTCGCCAACGCGATGGGCGAAGATGCTGACGCTGGAGACGGCGGAACAATTCTGATTGAAACGCCGAATTTCTCTTTGCTCAATAAAGGCAATATCTCCAGCGACACCTACGAAGGCGGCGGTGACGGCGGACGCATCAGTATTTCCGGCACGGACCGAGGCTTGGCAGATTCCGTTGAGGTTTCCGACAGCCAGATTTTATCCGGCACAAGGTGGGGAATTAATGCGGATGCCGGCGTCGGGGGAACAGTCGAAATCAAGGCAAAAAATGTCTCCTTCACTGACGGCGGACGCATCGGCAGCGAGTCGGACGGCAGCGGAAAAGGCGGGAATGTCAGTATCTATGCTTCTGAATCGCTGCTATTTTCCGGCGCAAATGAGGAGGGAAAAAACAGCAAAGTTTACACCTCCGCATTGAGCAAAGATGACTATGCCGGAGATGCAGGAGACATTTCTATCCGAGGCGGTCATATCATGTTCAAAGCAGGCGGCGGCGTCACGGCAAGCACAGGGGGACCGGGCAACGCGGGCGTAATCGAAATCAATGCGGATAAAATCGAACTGGATACAAAGGCTTCGATTTCTTCAGCCAGCGAGATCCAAGGCAAAGGCGGCGATGCCGGCTCTGTCAGCCTATTCGCAGCAGATTTGATTCGTTTAACTGATGAAAGCTCCATCACGACTTCAACATGGGGACAGGGCGCAGCCGGAGATATTAGCGTAAAAGCCCCCCGTCTTGAACTTGAAAGCAAGTCATTTGTCTCTTCGGAAAGTTTGTCGGAAGATCAGGGCGGACCCGCGGGCAGTATTACGTTTGAAGGCTATTCAATCAACATCTCCGGCGGCAGCGCCATAACCACCGAAGCCCTCGGCGCGGGCGGCGGTAAGATATTCTTAAATTCGGACAAAACGATCTATCTGCTGGGCGGCAAAATTACCAGCAGCGTGAAGATCGGCGAAGGCGAAGGCGGCGATGTCACTATCGGTACGCCGGGAGAAGCGGGCTCAAAATCACAATTCATTATTATGAACGGGAGTTATATTCAGGCAAATGCCGATTTGGGAGACGGCGGGGCAATCTTCATCCATACCGATAACTACATGATATCCACCGGCAGCGCGACTACCGCTACGTCAAGACGGGGCAATGACGGCACCGTGACGATTGAGGCGCCGAATACGGATATGAGCGGTGATCTCACAGTCTTATCAAACAATTATATTGACGCCACGCGCTGGATGCAAACGCCCTGCGCTGCAAGGACTGCGGAAAGCCTCAGCCGTTTTGTGTTGACCGGAAGAGACGCCGCCGCCTTTTGTTTCGACGACTGGCAGCCGAGCCTGCCCTTGTGGAGCGAGAAACGAGAAGTGAAAAATGAGAAATCAGAGCAGTAAAGAAGCAGGGTGGGCACGCAGTGCCCACATTCTGTTTACCGAACGGATCATGGTGGGCAATGCTTGCCCACCCTACATGACGGACAGGCGTCGTTCCGATGCACAGTAAATTCCGAAAAGCTCATTTCAAGCAAATCCACGAAAAGCAGTCTGCCGATGAGCAAATTTCCTTTTCCGAGGAGATATTTCAGGGCTTCGGCAGCCTGAATCATGCCGATAATTCCCGGAGATACGCCTATCACGCCCACCGGCGCATCGGGCGAGGATTCAGAAGGCAATGATGGATACAGGCAGCGATAGCAAGGTCCCTGACCGGGAACAAACGTCATTGCCTGCCCTTCAAAGCCATATACTGCGCCGTGAACCCAGGGTTTCCGCGTCTGAATGCAGGCGTCGTTGAGCGCAAAGCGTGTCGGGTAGTTATCCGAGCAATCCACAACAAGATCATAGTCGCCGAGAATCCGAATTAACTCACCCTGCGTTTGAAACCGCTCAGGATAAGCTCTAATCTGAATTTCAGGGTTAAATCTTTCCAGCGTCTGTTTGGCTGAAACCGCTTTCAGCGCGGAAATCCGCCCCGGATCATGCAGGATTTGCCGGTTCAGATTGCTCATTTCTACCTTGTCGTCATCTGCAATGCCGATGTTTCCGACGCCTGCCGCCGCGAGATAAAACGCCGCGGCAGAAGCCAAGCCTCCCGCGCCGATCATTAATACTTTTGCGTTTCGGATTTTCTCCTGCCCCGATTCCTGTATTTCGGGGATCAGCATTTGTCTCTTGTATCTCTCAAAGCTTTCCTTCTTTGCATGAGACATTATTGCTCAATTCCTGTGAAAATAGCGTCTTCGTCTTCAAACATTCTTCTGAATTTCTCTTTTGTGTATGCACGGAACTGTTCAGCCTGTTCCGCGCTCATGCCTCTGCCTTTTATCCACTTTTCAAGAAGATGGCCGCCGGGCAGCCATCTCTCCATTGTCTCTCTTTCAAATGCCCATGCCTTGTCTTC
>JAIFKL010000156.1 GCA_020049595.1 Desulfobacteraceae bacterium | reverse complement strand
CGGACAAAGCGCAGCGTGTCCGCCATGTTATATGTAAAACGGGTTTGAAACCCGTTCTACAGTAGGGCGGACAAAGCGCAGCGTGTCCGCCCTACTCATTTCAGCTCAATTCCCTTTATTCTGTCCAAATTGGATTGAAGTTTCTGCCGCTTTTCAATAAAAAGTTCCTGTTTTTCCCTGACTTTTGCCACCACATCCGCCGGCGCCTTGGAAAGAAAATCTTCATTGCTCAGTTTTTTGGAACTGGCAGTCAGTTCATTTGCTGTTTTAAGAATTTCCTTTTCAAGCCGTTCAATTTCCCTGTCAAAATCAATGATGCCTTCCAGCGGTATGAAAATTGTGACCGCATCGGCAACCGCCGTCGCGGCCGCTTTGGGTTTTTCTCCGGGCACCTGCACGGACAAAGATGCAATCCGTGCAAGATTTGTGACAATATCCCGATGCTCGGAAAGGGTTTTCCTCACAGCCTCATCCCCGGACTGAACCACCGCATCCAATTCCAGAGACGGAGAAATATTCATCTCTCCCCTGATATTGCGGATTCCCGTGATAACCGAGATGAGAAGCCCCATTTCCGATTCGGCATCCGCATCGGACAGTACCGTAGCAGCATCCGGGGCATCCGAGGGAAAAACGGCTTTCATGACAGAACCTTTTGTTCCGGGGAGTTTATGCCAGATTTCCTCTGTGATGAAAGGCATAAAAGGATGAAGCAGAATCAGCGTATCCCTAAGAACACGCTCAAGCACCCGCACGGATGCGGCCTGTTTCTGTGCGCCCTGTTTTCCGTAGAGCGCGGGTTTCACTGCTTCCAGATACCAGTCGCAAAATTCATGCCATACAAACTGATATACCGCGGCAGCAGCATCATTGAAGCGGTACGCGTCAAGCCCCTGGGCAACAGCATCTGTCACCTTGCAAAGCCGCGACAGTATCCATCGGTCCGGAAGTGAAATAATATCTGTCTGTTTTTCCGGATGAGGCCCGGCTTCGGGCAGATTCATCAGCGCGAAGCGGGCCGCATTCCAGAGTTTGTTCACAAAATGGCGGTATCCCTCCACCCGTTTTTCAGACATCCTGACATCTCTGCCCTGCGCGGCAAAAGCAGCAAGCGTGAAACGGAAAGCGTCTGTCCCGTACTTCTCGATGACGGAAAGCGGATCAATCACGTTTCCCGTGGATTTGCTCATCTTTTTGCCTTCTTCGTCACGCACCAGCGCATGAACATAGACATCTTCAAACGGCACATCTCCCATGAAATGAATGCCCATCATCATCATGCGGGCAACCCAGAAAAACAGAATATCAAAACCCGTCACCAGCACGGAAGTCGGATAAAAAGTCCTGAGCAGCGCCGTATCCTCGGGCCATCCCATAGTGGAAAAGGGCCAGAGCGCGGAACTGAACCATGTGTCCAGCACATCGCTTTCCTGTATCAGCTGCTTTGCACCGCAGCCCGGGCAGGTTTCCGGCGTTTCCATGGAGACAATCAGTTTTCCGCAGGCTTCGCAGGTCCACGCGGGAATCTGATGCCCCCACCATATCTGGCGGGAAATGCACCAGTCCCTGATATTGTCTATCCAGTCAAAATAAGTTTTGTTCCACATATCGGGAATAATCCGGGTCTTTCCGTTTCTCACCGCCTCAGCCGCTTTTTCCGCCAGAGGCTTGACGCTCACAAACCACTGCTTTGAAAGGTTCGGTTCCACCATGGTTCGGCATCGGTAACAGTGGCCCACATTGTGTCTGTGCGGTATGACTTTTTCCAGCAGCCCGGCGTTTTTCAGTTCTTCGGTCAGGGCTTTGCGGCATTCAGAACGGTCAAGCCCCTTGAATTTTCCGGCTTCTTCGGTCATTTTTCCGTCATCGCCGATAACTTTTACCGCCGGCAGATTGTGACGCTTTCCGATTTCAAAGTCATTGGGATCATGCGCGGGCGTCACCTTCAAGGCGCCGGTTCCGAAAGAAAGGTCAACATATCTGTCTCTGATAATCGGAATGAGCCGATTCATCAGGGGAAGAACAACCGAGATTTCTTTCAGCGCGGCATACCGTTCATCTTCGGGGTTGACCGCGACAGCAGTATCGCCCAGCATGGTTTCCGGGCGAGTGGTTGCGACAGTGATGCCGCCCTCTCCGGAAGGAAAAGGATAGCGGATATGATAAAGATTTCCTTCAACTTCTTCATGTTCCACTTCAAGATCGGCAAGCGCGGTGTGACATCGGTGGCACCAGTTGATGATATAGCTGCCCTGATAGATCAGACCTTCGTTGTACAACTGCACAAAAACCTTGCGGACCGCTTTGGACAAGCCCTCATCCATGGTAAAGCGTTCCCGGTTCCAGTCACATGAGGCACCCAGGCGTTTGAGCTGATGAATAATGGCGCTGCCGTATTTTTCCCGCCATGTCCAGACTTCTTCAATGAATTTTTCCCTGCCCAGACGGTGCCGGTCCGTGCCTTCTTTTGAGAGCTTTTTTTCCACAACATTCTGAGTGGCGATTCCCGCATGGTCTGTTCCGGGCATCCAAAGCACATTGTCGCCTCGCAGCCTTCTGTAACGGCACAGAATATCCTGCAATACATTGTTGAGCGCGTGTCCCATGTGAAGAACACCTGTCACATTCGGGGGAGGAATCACTATCGAATAGCTGCGCTGCCCGCTTTCTTCTTTTGCGGCAAACAGATTCTCATCTTCCCAGAATTTATACCATCGTTTTTCCACATCATGAGGATTATATGCTTTATCAAGCAGATTGCCATTAGTCATAAAATAACTCCTAGAGAGGTTCGGGGTAAGGGGTTCGGGGTCAGGGGTGAACCTCTCACCCCGAACCTCTCACCCCGAACCTCTCACCTAATTTAATATATCATCGTCCGCTATATCTTCAAATAAGACATCTTTTAACCGGTCTATTTCCTTTGCAACTGCTTTTTCAATCACTTCGACAAGTTTGCCCTCGATTTTTTCGGAAAAAGCTTTTTCGGAAAACACCCTTCTGATGACCTGTTCCAATACAGCCTCCAACTGCTCGGGAGGATAGGATGCTATTTCTTTTTCCAAATCCTGCAAAGGTATTTCTGTTTCGACAGGGGAGACAACCATTGTTTCGACAGGCTCAACAACCATTGTTTCGACAGGGGAGACAACTTCCGTTTCCGCATCCTGAGACAGTTTCTGACTGCCGGCATCTTCATCCGCATCCGCGGGGAATTTGGGAAATTCGTCTGTTTTTAAAATCTGTTTTTCTTTTTCAGCTTCTTTTATCTCATCAGAAAACAGAGGATCCGGCGGATATGCTTTCATATCCAAATCCATTTCAAGCAGTTCAAGCAAATCCTTTTCCTGCTGCTGATAGCCTTCCGTATCTCCTGCCAAAAATTGTGCAGGCAGAATATCATCGGCAGAATCCTCGGGCTCTGGCTCTTTTATCTTTTGAGCGGCGGACAGAGGATATGACGCAATAATGGTGGCATTGTCATCAGGATCGAAAATTTCTTCCATGTCAAAAGGGGGAGTGTCTTCGGCTTCTTCATCCGCCGGCGCTTTCGGCTTGGGGCGCGGTTCCGGTTCCACGATTGAATCTTCACCCAGATCAATCACTTCTTCCTCCGGTGGAGATTCGGAATGCTGTATCTTACTGAGTTTTTCAGGCGGAAGAGGGGCTTCATCCGGCAAAGCGACAATATCATCGTCTGTCAAAAGAATTTCACCCATGTCCGCATCGTCGTCCGTGTCGTCGTCCGTGTAGGTTGGGGTGAGCTTGCGAACCCCAACAATTCCATTTCCCTCAACGCGCTGTCGGAACTCAGGGAGATCGTCATGTTCAAGACTGTGAGACATAATGATGGTCTCAGCATCGTCCATGCCTCCCGATAAAATCAGATGAGAGTCCTCATCTCGCAGGGGCAATCCCGTAGGGTGGGCAACTTGTTGCCCACCAAATCGGAAATGTAACCCTTCGGGTTTTTCAAGATCATGAGACGCAAGAATGTTTTCCGCATCCAGATCGAGAATGTCTTTTTCTTCCCCGGCATCCGGCTCCGGAATGCCCTCGTTATCTTCAATATCATACGGGGCGAAAATTGTTTCCTCGTCAGAAGATGCAACCGGCTCCTGCTTTTTTTCCGCATAAGCCGGTTCGGGAACATGATCCGCATCTCCGAGAAATATGGTCTCTTCCGCTGTTTCGACAGGTTCGGCAACCGCATCCCCCGGCATGAAATCAGACGCAAGAATGTTTTCCGCCTCCAGATCGAGAATGTCTTTTTCTTCCCCGGCATCCGGCTCCGGAATGCCATCGTTATCTTCAATATCATACGGGGCGAAAATTGTTTCCTCATCAGCAGATGCAAACGGCTCCTGTTTTTTCTTCGGCTCCGGCGCATCGGGAACATGATCCGCATCTCCCAGAAATATGGTCTCTTCCGCTGTTTCGACAGGCTCAACAACCGCATCCCCCGGCATAGAATCGGACGCAATAATGTTTTCCGCCTCCAGATCGAGAATGTCTTTTTCTTCCCCGGCATCCGGCTCCGCAACATCCTCGTTATCTTCAATATCATACGGGGCGAAAATTGTTTCCTCATCAGTGCCTGCAAATTCATCAGGCTCACGATCTTCATCTTCTTTTACATCAACAACATCATCAGTTTCAGTATCAGCCTTGAGTTCAATAACATCTTCGTCTTTTTCCAAAGGAAATTCTTCAGCTTTTACATCATCAGTTTCAGTGTCAGCCTTGAGTTCAATAACATCTTCGTCTTTTTCTTTTGAAAGAGGCTGTGCAAGAATTTCAGGTGTGTCCCTGTTGACGGCGACGGACTCCATATCCAAATCAATCACATCGCCGTTTTCCTGTTCTGAAATATGATCTTTGGCGGTTTCAGACAAATCATCTGTCTTCCGGGGCGGGGCTATGGCATCCGTATCCAAATCAATAACATCATCGCCTTCATCTTCCGGAGGTATTTCAATGGATAAAGCCGCTTCCTCATCGGTTTCCGAATCAAAATCAGCAACATCTTCATCGTTTATAAGGGCTTCCCCGGCAATATCTTCCAGTAAAATTGTCTCTTCAAAAGAAGAAAGCTCTGGATCATCAATATCGTCTCCGATAATGTTATCAAGCAGAAACGGTTCATTTTCATCATGTTCTTCTTCCGGTTCTGCTGCAACGGCAACGGGGCATTCCTCCGGTTCCGCTTCAAGCACAAGCTCAAGCAGAGGCTCATCATCAAAGGATTCATTTTCTGCGGAGTCTTCGAGTTCGATGACATCGTCATCGCCTTCCGCAGATTCCGAATCTTCCATTGTTTGATCGGGTTTACTTTTATCTTCCGTCATAAAACCCCACATCAGGAAAATCACCCGTCAACCTGAAAAGGCTGACGCCAAAGTGATAAATTTTGTGTTTGAAAAATCCGAGCAGCTCCATAGCGAGCAGTGTCGGTTGTGTCGGTTGTGTAGGTTGGGGTGAGCTTGCGAACCCCAACATTCCGCCCAGCATCGTAAAAATGAACCGCAAAGTTACGCAAAGTTCCGAGCCAAAGTTGCTGTCCGGAGTGCTGAAATGAGCCGCTAGGCGAAATTTCAGCAAAGTTGCAAAGGTTTAAAATATATCTTTGCGGAACTTTGCGCTTTACTTTGCGAAACTCTGCGGTTAAAAAAAAGCAGTATTCAACTGCGTAAATCCTGACATATATAAAACAGACATTGCGCCCACACTTCCGGAGAAGCCGGAGATCATGTTATTTCAATCGGTAACCGCAGACAAAAAGCATAAAACCCGCTGAAAACTGAAAACGGTCAACTGAAAACTGACGACAAAACAGATCAGATTTTTTTTCAGAAAACTCAATAATTTTAAAAAAATTATCACAAGGCATACAATGTGTCAAGATATTTGCTTTTTTGATATATTTGAAATAAAGATTTGCAAGATGACCGATTATTTTGTATAAATAACAGCAATAACCTTAAAATTCAAAGTTTATGCGATATTTTTTTATTGATCCTGAAAACATCTCAGACGCTTCAGCCCTGATAAGGGGTTCTGACGCCAAACACATCAGAAATGTGCTGCGCCTGAAACCGGGGAATAAAATCGGACTTTTTGACGGAAAAGGTTCTGAATACGAAGCCGAGATTATAAGCGTATCTGCGGGCAGTGTGGAAGTGTCGCTTATTCAAAGGCTTGCAGCAATCACCGAATCCCCGGTTCAGATCATCATCGCACAGGCAATGCTCAAAGATAAAAAAATGGACGGTCTTATCAGACAGTTGACCGAGCTGGGAATCGCCCGGTGGCTCCCTTTTTACTGCGAGCGCTCTGTTCCCAAGCCGGCAAAAGCGCATCTTGAAGCCCGTACCCAACGATGGGAAAAAATCGCAAAAGAGGCAATGAAGCAATGCAAACAGGCTGTTATGCCTGAAATAAACGCGCCGGTCTCTTTTGAAGCAGCATTGGAGACCGGAAAATCCTGTGATATGAAAATCATTTTCTGGGAAAATGAAAAACAAACCTTTTTTTCCGATTTTTCTGAAAAGCCTGCAAATTCCGATAAAAAATACGATACGGTGTTTGCCGTGCTGGGGCCCGAAGGCGGATTCAGCGTATATGAAGTTGAAATTGCAAAAAATCACGGATTTTTTACCGCCGGTCTGGGTCCCCGTATTCTGCGGGCAGAAACCGCCACCCTTGCCGCCTGTACCCTGCTGCAATATTTTTTTGGCGATATGGCTGAAAAAAAACTTGACAAGCACCGCGCTTTCTAATATAACGATTCTTTCATTGCGCCGAGGTAGCTCAGTCGGTAGAGCAGGGGACTGAAAATCCCCGTGTCGGCAGTTCGATTCTGTCCCTCGGCATCTTTTTTCAGACAACAGGGGTTATCGGTTTAAAAAACCGATAACCCTTTTTTTTTAACACGAAAACACGAAACTGACGAAAAACACGAAAGATGAAGCAGGAAGCGCACTTTCGTGTTCCACGCTTTCGCGATTTTCATATCCTGTTGATGGCTTCAAAAATATTCCGGTGCTGAATGCTGATCTGCAAACCGAGATTTCCTGCTCCTTCCCGAAGTTCCGCATAAAGCCTCTGCTGATCCGTATGTTTCGGAATATCCACTTCGTAAATCATAATGTTTTTGTCGGGATTGTCCCCGCCCTTAAAAGCCGCCTGCAAATTGGTAACATTCACGCCGTGCCTTGCGATAATTTCGGTAATACGGGCAACCAATCCCTTGCGATCCGGTCCTTTCGTGGTGATCACAAAAGGCTCGCTGCCTTCAAAGGCTGAAACGGTCCTTCTTTGTTCCATATCCTTTATATAGGCATGAAGACCGAGCGGTTCCAGCCCTTTTTCAAACGCTTGGGACAGTGCCGCAACAGATAATTCCGCGGGTACGGACGCGATAAAAATTCCGGAAAACTCAGATTGAAGAATGGTCTGGCTTACATTTTCAATATTGCAGTTCTGCTCAAACAAAATTCGGGAAACTGCCGCGATAATGCCGGGCATGTCCTCTCCGAGTATGGAAATTATAACTTTTTTCATTTGATTATCCCTCTTTTCATCTTGAATATCATATCATTCTTATGCTATATCATAAATAAATTAATTAAACTTTTTAGGAGTTATACTTACCACCGTCATAATCTGAGCTTTTGTAAAACGATTTTGCAAATCGTTTTATCGGGAAAACGATTTGCAAAATCGTTTTACGG
>JAIFKL010000115.1 GCA_020049595.1 Desulfobacteraceae bacterium | reverse complement strand
TTAAGGCTTATACACTTGAACTTTTTACCTTATTATGATAAAGAATAAAGATGATGATAAAGAATAAAATATAAAACTCAGTTTTTGTTTGACAGCATACCGCTTTTTTGAATATTACTCTTTTGTTAAAAAAGAATCTGTCAGAAATACAGGAACCAGAAAGAAATATAAATCGCAAATTATGAGCGTTGACAATTCAACACCTGAACCACAAGGAGGCGTTTTATGTTTAAGAACTTGAAATTAGGTATTAAAATCGGGCTTGGCTACGGAATGATCGGACTTGTTCTTGCCGGAGCGGTTCTTGCAACCATCTGGCAGATCAGCCGCACCGAAGATGCCGTTGACCGCATGATTGATCTCAGGTCGCCCACGGTCCGCTCCTGCTTTATCCTGCAAATCGGCTTAAATCAGTCGCTTTCCTCCTTGCGGAGCTGGATCATTCTGGGGGACGATGCGTTCAGAGGACAGCGCGCGGAAGCATGGTCAAAACAGATTGAACCTGCTCTCAGCATGTTAAAAGAACTTTTGCCGGAATGGAGGGATAAAGATCATGCCGGACAGTTGAAAGAAGTTGAAACGCTGCTTGAAGATTTGAAAAAATATCAATCAGAAATAGAAGATATTGCACAGACAGTTGAAAACACGCCTGCCCAGAAAATACTGATTGAAGAAGGCGTACCGCTGGCTGATATTCTGTATAATGATATGAGCCGGATTATCGAAATTGAACAGACACTCGAAGCCTCAGCCGAAAGAAAAAGCTTGCTCGGCATGATGTCTGATCTACGCGGAAGTCTTGGGATTTCGCTTGCCAGCATACGCGCCTATCTGATTTCCGGCAACCAGAAATTTAAAGAAGACTTTGAAGTTTCATGGGCAACAAACGGTAAGCGGCTTTCTGATCTCACAGACAGCATCCGGCTTCTCACACCGGAACAGCAAAAGTTTTTGAAAAATTTCAATGCTGTCAAAGAAAAATTCAATCCCCTTCCTGCCAAAGTATTTGCCATACGGGGCGGCAATGAATGGAACCTCGCCCGTGCATGGCTGACGGAACGGACTGTTCCTGTGTCCCAGCAGATTAACGAACATATTAATATCGTGCTGGAAAATCAAGAAAAACTGATGGAACAGGAACAGACCGAACTGAAACGCCAAACCGCCGTTCTGAAATACGGAGAAATAACGCTCCTTCTTGCAGGTCTTTTTTTATGTGCGTTTGCGGCAATTTTTATCACCCGTATCATCATAAAGCCTTTGCAGGAGGCTGTGAACGCGGCGAACCGTCTGGCTCAGGGCGATCTTACAGTCATTTTTGAGACGGAAACAAAAGATGAAACCGGTCAGTTGATCGCCGCGATGAAAAAAATGGTGGAGAATATCCGCAGAATCATCAAAGAATTGATAGATGCCACCAACAGTCTGTCGAGTTCCTCGGAAGAATTGGCTTCTGTTTCAACGGAAATGTCCGCTTCGGCGGAAGACATGAATACTCGGGCAGACAGGGTTGCAACGAGTTCCGAAGAAATCAACAGCAATGTTTCCGGCGTCGCCTCCGCCGCGGAGCAGTCCAGTGCTTCGGTATCCAGCATTGCCGCCATGACGGAGGAGATGTCTGCGGCTTTTGCGGAAATAGCGGAGTTCACCCGAAAAACATCTGAAAATGTGAGAAATATGGCAAAGGCAAGCGATGAAATATCCTTCGGCATTCATATTACAGCCACCTCGACAGAAGAAATGACAACATCGCTCAACGAAGTGGCAAAGCATACGGGACAGGCAAACCGTATTTCCCGGAATGCGGACCGCCGTACCGAGGATATTAATATAAAAATGAATGCGCTGGCTTCCGCCTCCGGACAGATCGGAAAAATTATCGGAATGATAAAAGATATTGCAGATCAGACCAATATGCTTGCTTTGAATGCCACAATAGAGGCGGCAGGCGCGGGGGAAGCCGGAAAAGGTTTTGCAGTGGTGGCGGCTGAAGTCAAAGCATTGGCAAAACAGTCCGCAGAAGCGGCGGATGAGATTTCGGATCAGATTGAACAGATTCAGAAAAGTACCGGCGAAGCGGTTGGGGCAGTGGGTGAACTTTCTAAAATCATTAATGAAATTGCAAAAATTAATGAATCCATATCCATTTCGGTGGAAGAACAGACAGCCGCGGCAAATGAGATTTCAAAATCCGCTTCCGGCAATGCCAAGACTGTCAAGGAAGCTGCTCAAAATGCCAATGAATCCTCAAAGTTGGTGGAGGAAATCGCCAAAAAGACCGACGAAATATCGGCGACGGCAAAAGAAACAGCAGTGCATGTGGATGAGCTGGCAAAAGGGATAAAGGATGTTGCCATGTCTGCCAATGAAGCGGCAAGGGCTGTTCGTGATGTTTCCGAAAATATACAGAGTATCAGTATGGCATCGAAAGAAACAGCGGCAGGCACAACGCAGACAAGCGCATCTTCGGAAGAATTGGCAAAAATGGCAAGCGCGCTGCTGGAAATTGTGGAAAGGTTTAAACTGTAAAAATTGAGAATTGAGAATTGAGAATTGAGAATTGAGAATTGAGAATTGAGAAATAAGCGCGGTTTTTTTGCCACGAATAGACACAAATTTGCCGCGAATAAATAAACACGAATATTTCTCAATTCTCAATTCTCAATTCTCAATAAAAGGAGGTTGTTATGTCGTTAAAAAAAGTTTCTGTTTTTCTGTTTTGTGTGTTTGCGGTTATGGTGGGATACGCCTGTGCCGGTACGGCTGCGGAAATTGATGTGCTGGTGTGTCCCGAAGGCTGCGGTATTCTTCTGAGTGATCTCTATATCGGCAAAGAGATAAAGAATATGGACCCCGGCATCACGCTGAACCCTGTAGCCACTCCCGGATACTTATACAATCTGCTTGAAATGGGGCGGAATCAGAGCCGATGGGAAAATTCCGTTTTTGCCATCAATGATGATACCTTGAGTTTCGGTCCCAAAGGCGGAAAGCATCCTTTCACCCTGTTTATCACCGAACCGGTCAACGCCAAATTCAAACTGCTTTACGGCTTTTACTGGGGCGTCACCGGACATTACTTCATCACGCTTGATCCGAATCTGAAAAAATTTTCAGACCTGAAAGGAAAAAAACTCGGTCTGGGTCTGACCACCCAAAGCGACTGGGGAATGAATCCCACGCTGGATTTGGAATACGGTTACGGTATTACGGCAGAGAATACAAAACTGCACTATCTTGGCCCTGCAAAAGTGGCAGCGCCTTTTTTAAACGGAGAACTTGATGCGATTGTCGCCGCGCTGGGGACGGATCCGAGTTTCAGCTATTGGCTTCCGGCTGAAATTTTTATCGCATTGAAAAAATCAGGTAAAAAATTTTATTACATCGGTCAAGACACGGGAACAGACAGCAATTTGAATGAAAAGCTGAACACCGCTTATATTCCTGTGGATATTCCGGCAGGCACGCTTCCGAGCCAGACAGAAATTGTTCACACCATCGCAGACCGTGATTTCAAAGCCTGCCACGAAAGTTTTCCCGAAGATTTGGCATATCGGATCGTGATGATTGCCGCCAAAATCGGTCCCAAAATGAAACTCACGGTGGGCTTATGGCAGACGTGGAGTCCTGAAATGATGGTTGCCGGCTTGTCGGAAGAAAATGCACATCCCGGAGCTGTCCGGGCGTACAAAGAACTGGGCTGGTGGGATTTGAGAAAAAATTTCAAGCCTGCAATTTTACCCTGATAATCATCACGCCGGAGTGCAAAAATAAGCGAAGCGTTTTTTGCAATGCAATGTGAAAAATGCGAAAAATCGCTTCGCTCTCCCGGCTAAGAACAGATCGCACTCCGGAAAAAGAATCGGTATAAATTTTTGCTCCCACGCTCTGCGTTAATGGCATTTTTTTGTCCCGTAGGGACACCTGATACCAATTCGCTTTCAAAAACCGTGTTTTTCGTAAAACCGCTTTTCAAGCGGTTTCAGCGATTTGAAAAATCGCTGTACGGTCTGAAAAGGCCCATATTTGAAAGCGAATCCGTATGAGAATAGCCCGGCAGTTTACTGCCGGGAAGAAAGAGTTTACATTGTCCTTGAGTCCCGTAGGGACGACTAAGAATCAGCGGGGGGCGGTCGTCCCTACGGGACTCGAAAATTGGGAACCGATCCTCACCCGGCAGTGAACTGCCGGGCTATTCTCAGGTGTCCCTACGGGACTGACCATTCTTTTCAAAGTTCTTCTATGGAAAATCGCAAAGGAGAGACGGCAATGAAACTGAGTCTTAGAAACAAATTTCTGATACCCACAATCACGCTGATTGTTATCGGAATGAGCATCACAACAATTGTATCTTATTTTCGGACAAAAAGTGCGATAGAACAGATGACGGCAAACCAGATGAATCTCATCGCGGATACGACTGCAAAGCAAATCGCTTCATGGCTCAAATCTGTTAAACTGAATGTGAGCAGTTGGAGCGAGGAGATGGCGATTAAAACCGCAGTGATGGACACATTTTTGGGACAGTCGGCGCGGGAAGTTGCCAGTGAAAGATTGGCGGTGATAAAAAAAAATTATGATTTTTTTGAGCATCTTATTTTGTTTAATACCAAAGGCGATGCGATTGCCTCTGCTGTACCGGAAGTCATTGAAAAACTGAATATTGCAGATCGAGATTTCTTCCAAAAAGCCCTCAAAGGAGAACTCTTAGTTTCCGAAGTCATAAAAAGCAGGGTAACAGGACAGCCTATCTTTACAGTTTCTTCACCTGTAAAACAACATGACGCGGTTGCCGGCGTGCTTGTCGGAACTGTTACGATAAGTTTTTTCAGCAGCACCTTTATTCATCCGATTAAAATAGGCGAAAAAGGCTACGCCTATATGTACGATGCCGAAGGTTTTTTTATTGCTCATCCGGATGAGGAAAATATTCTGAAAATGAACATGAAAGACTTTGATTTCGGAAAGCAGATGATGAAGCAGGAAAAGGGCTTCATCGCTTACATATTTCAAGGCGCGGAAAAAATGGCGGCGTTCAGAAACGCCGAAGAAACTCGCTGGTATGTGGCAGTGACAGCCCACACAGAGGAATTGCTTGCTCCTGCAAAACAGCTTGGATATATTGCCTTTTTTTTCACCTTATCCGTTGCTGTTGTTGTAGGATTTGTTATATTTCTTATCGCACGGACTGTTACCCTGCCCGTGGAAAAGATGGGGGATATGCTCAAAGCAATTGCCGAAAATGATCTGAGCATCGAAATCGCTGTTGGCAGCAGTGATGAAATCGGACAAATGGCGGCATATCTTAACCGGGCAGTGGAAAACTTGAGAAATGTTGTGAAAGAAGTGACTGGAACGACAAACAGGCTCTATATTTCATCCAAAGAAATGTTGGCTGTTTCTGATAAAATGGCATCTTCCGCAGAAGAAACGAGCCGGCGTTCCGGTTCGGTCGCGGCAGCGTCAGAGCAGATCACCGCAAGCGTCAATACAGTCGCTTCCGCCACAGAACAGACAAGTTCTTCCGCATCCAATATTGCTGATATGACTGAAAATATGTCTGCCGTATTCAATCAGATGTCCGAATTTACAAAAAGAAACACTGACAATGTGAAACGGACCGCAAAATCGGCTGATGAAATGTCAAATGAAACCAATCATATTGCCGCTGCACTGGAGGAAATGAGCATTACGCTGAACGAGGTGGCAAAAAATACGACCCGTGCAAACCGCATCTCTCAGCAGGCAACCCGCCGAACTGATGAAATTAATGTAAAAATCACTGCATTGGTTGCGGCTTCAAAACAAATCGGCAAGGCGCTGGGGATCATCAAACGCATTGCAGATCAGACCAATATGCTGGCTTTAAATGCGACCATCGAGGCAGCAGGCGCGGGAGAAGCCGGAAAAGGCTTTGCGGTGGTAGCGAGTGAAGTCAAAGAATTGGCAAAGCAATCCGCAGAGGCAACTAATGAAATTGCCGGACAGATCGAAGAGATTCAGACCAGAACCGGCGAAGCTGTCAGCGGCATTGCGGAAATCAGCGAAATTGTGAATGAGATTGCGGCAATCAATGAAGTGATTGCTTCATCGGTGGAAGAACAGACAGTGACTGCCAATCAGATTTCAAAATCCGTGAACAACAATGCGATCACCGTAAGAGGCGTCGCGGCTGATGCAGGAGAATCAGCACAGTTGACAGGAGAAATTGCTGAAGCGACAAACAAAAGCTCGCAGACAGCAAAAGATGTGGCGAAAAATGTGGAAGAATTGTCAAAAGGCATACAGGATGTAGCCATGTCTGCCGCAGAAGCGGCGCGGGGCGTTCAGGATATTTCCCAAAGCATTCTGGACATCAGCAAAGCCGCAGAAGTTACCTCTGCGGGTGCAGCGCAAACCAGCATGTCGTCAAAAGAACTTTCCCAAATTGCAGGTGCGCTTTCGGAAATTATAAAAAGGTTTAAATTGTAGAATACAGTTGCATTAATTTTGACTTGCAGGGGCTGCCCGCCGCGCCAATGTCCGAACCCTGATTTTCAGGATTAAGGGATTAACATGATTTCTGTCAGACCGTTCAGGCTCGGCGACGGCACCCCATATGGAATATATTTTTATCACAATGATAATTCTATACAATATTTTGATTTTGGTAATAATTTTTTTCGGGTTTCCTGTCATCGTTCCCATCATGCTTTTGTCTGAAAAACGCCGGAAAACATTGCTTCAACGGCTGGGATTAGTTCCGATTTCAGGCAATTTGAATAAAATAGGCGGATTTCCGATATGGATACATGCGCTTTCAGTCGGAGAAGTTCTTTCCGCCCTGCCGCTTGCGGAAAAGCTGGGAAATCGTTTCGGCTTTAAAAATATTGTGTTTTCCGCTTCCACACGAACCGGATTTGAAATTGCGAGTCAGCACCTTAACGGAAAAGTAAATACTGTATTTTTCTTTCCTTACGATTTGCTTTTTTCCGTAAAACGTATTGCAAATCAGATCACTCCTTGTCTCGCTGTCATTGTGGAAACAGATATATGGCCCAATTTTCTCTTTGAGATGAAAAAACGCAATATTCCGGTATTGCTTGTGAATGCAAGGCTTTCGGAAAAATCTTTTGCCGGTTACAGACGATTTTCATTTTTTACAAAAGCCCTGTTTCTGAATTTCTCGAAAATCTGCGCGCAGACAGAAGAAGATGCCCGGCGATTCAATCTTCTCGGCGCGCCGCGTGAGACAATCAGCTTGACCGGCAACATGAAATTTGATCAGGCAGATGCTACTATCTCGCATGAAGAAATCGCTCAACTGCGCCAATTGCTGAAAATACCGACAGGTCGGAAAATCATAGTGGCGGGAAGCACGCACAGAGGCGAAGAAGAAATTCTCGCAGATGCTTTTTCCCGATTAAAGCAAGACTACGGCGATCTTGTTCTCATTGTCGTTCCCAGAGACCCGAACCGCGCCGAATCCGTCTCCCGGATTTTCAAATTCCGCGGCTTTTCTGCGCTTACGATGTCGGCATTGAAAGAAAGCGCGGCGGACGCCGGTTCGGAGGTCATTGTTATTGACGTTATCGGTCTGCTGAGAAAGCTTTACTCATTAGCCGACTGCGCCTTTGTCGGGGGCAGTCTCGTCAATTTCAGGGGACATAATCCGCTGGAGCCGGCGGTATTCGCCAAGCCCGTATTGTTCGGACCCTACATGGCTGATTTCAAACAGATAGCAAACATGCTGCTGGAATCCGGGGGCGCGGTTCAGGTGTCGGATGCCGAGCA
>JAIFKL010000126.1 GCA_020049595.1 Desulfobacteraceae bacterium | reverse complement strand
ATATTTCGGAATACGAATCGGTCAATGCTTTATATGAACTCGGACAAAATAAAAATACCGTTAAATCTGTTACAGGATTTCATCGGATTATCAGGTTATGTTCATATTTGTTGTAACTATCTGATTATATTGCCATATCAGAAAGGCACAAATTATTATAACATATTGATTTCATTCAAAATGATTTTGAAATGTCAACAGAACCTAATGTTTGATAAAGTAGAACGGGTTTGAAACCCGTTTTACTGAAACAGGTTTAAAACCCGTTTTACTGAGAGCCTCCGCTCAGGATGACATCTCCCCGTCACCTGCTTCTGTGCCGCTACCTGCGTTTTAAGTTTGTTTGTCGGGCAATATTCATTTCGGCGTCGGCAGATGAACGGAAAAAATACTTCCCTTTCCGGGAGTGCTTTCCACCGTAACATTGCCGCAGTGGGATTGCACGATATGCTTTACAATGGCAAGTCCGAGTCCCGTGCCGCCCAACTTCCGGCTCCGGGCCTTATCAACCCTGTAAAATCTTTCAAAAAGACGGGGCAAATGTTCTTTGGTGATACCGATCCCGTGATCCTGAAAGCATATAACGATCTCCGCATCTGCCATATCAGACGGCATATCCGAAGAACTGACAGCAGGGCAGCCGCAGAGCGCCTCACCCGCATCTGATCTGTTTTCAGGCGGAACAGCATTTTCGCTCGTCTGCCTCAGCTCGGCTGAAATTCGGATACTGCTTCCCGCCTCACTGTATTTTACCGCATTGTCAATCAGGTTCACGGCTGCCTGCTCGAGCAGGGGCGGATTGATGCGGGCTGTAATCTCATCATCGCAGCTCAGTTCGATGGTTATATTTTTCTCATCTGCTTTTGCCTGACAGACCTGAACAGCCGTAAGAATCACATCTTTTATTTTCCCCGGCTCAAGCCTGATCCCTTTGTTTTCCCTGTCCTGCTCGATTTTGGAAAGGTTCATCAGATCATCAATAATGGCAGTCAGACGGTCTGTATGCTTTTCGATAATTTCCAGAAACCGCACCGCTTCGACCGGATTGCTCATCGCGCCCTGACGCAGGGTTTCAACAAAGCCTTTGATAGCGGTCAGCGGCGTTTTGATCTCATGGGAGACATTGGCGACAAAATCACGCCGGATATTCTCAAGCCGCCGAAGCCGGGTCACATCGTTCATCACGATCAGTATGCCGATATGTCTCTCTTTTCCGAAGCAGAGCGGTGTGCTGTGAATGTGCAGAATCCGCTCTCCGTTCTGGTGAAGCACAATATCCTCTTTTGCCGGATTTTTACCGGAAACCGCTTTTTCCACAAAACGGTGAAGATCGGTATTTCGGATCACTTCCTGAATACTTCTGCCCACTGATTCGGATATACTCCGATCAAACATACGGGCTGCGGCGCGGTTCATGCTGATAAGATGAGCGTCGTTGTCCACCGCGATCACTCCCTCCGACATGCTTGAAAGAATTGCCTCAATCTCATTGCGATGCTGCGTGACAGCTTTTATCCGCTCATCCAACTGGGCAGCCATGCGGTTCATGGCTCGTGCAAGTTCTCCGATTTCATCGGAATCCGGAACATGCAGCCGGTAATCCAATTCTCCCCGTGCAAAATTTTCAGCGCCTTTTTTCATCTCCTCAATGGGTTTGCTGATACGGCGGGAAACCATCAGGCTGATACCCGCAGCAAGCAATGCAATGACAATTCCGCCCAGCAGGATTTTGCTCCGAACAGACTTCAGTTTTTCATCCACAAAACTGATATTGATTGCGGTGCGTAATACTGCAACCAAATCTTCTTTATTCCTTAGCGGAACAGCAACATACATCATTTTTTGCCGCAGGGTTCTGCTGTAACGGACAGAAATGCCTTGTTTTCCGCTCAGGATGCTGACCATTTCGGGCCGATCTGCGTGGTTGTCCATTTTGGCTGGGTCTTCTTCTGAATCGCCGATAACAGTGCCGTCGGGAAGCATGACGGTAATGCGGGTGGAGAATGAACTGCTGCCGATCTCTTTGGCTACGGCGTTAATTGCAGCCTGATTCAGAGGAAAAAGAAAAGCATGTATCTGTTTGCCGATAATCTGCGCCCTGACTTCAAGATCGCCTGCGGTATGTTCAAGAAAAAACTGACGCATGGTTTCGGAAGAATACCATCCCGCAGCCAGCAGGGAGGCAAGTGTAATGAGCAGATATAAGGGATAAATCTGCCAGAGCAGTTTCTTTTTTTTCATGTTTTCACCTCGCTTCCGCTCCGGACCTCCGAAAGTAATGCGGTTTTGTAAATCACGCCCAAGCGGATTGCAGATTCGCCTTACAAAGAATTAGAGGGAAGGAGCATTGCTGAAAGTAATTTAATATGATACCTTACAAAAAATATACAGGATTGTAACTTATCTGACAAACTTTTTTTTGAATTCCGCATCATATTATGATGATCAGGATGCGCTATTTGTATATTTTTGCTTTGCTCTCCGGCTGATTGTACAAACTGAGGTCATTTTTATTGTGTAATTAACATATTGAAAATAATATTATTATTTATAAAAGCGACTGATGATTGTAAAATTTTGAAAAAATGTTATTGACAAGATTATAATTCTCAATTACAGAAATTTTTATTAAAAATAAGATTATGAACTCGTCTATACTTTTGACCGGCATTGAGCAGATGCCGGCTTATAAAGCCTCAGAATTGCCGAAATTCGAGATATGTCTCAGATTTTTTAAGAGTCAATAATATCAATATATTATAAAAAGTATAGACGAGTTCTATATAAAAATAAATTAATCGGGGACAGATATTAGACCTCTTTCAAAAGTCAATTTTTATCCAATAAAATCAATGGGGCAAATCCCAGTTTTGAAAGAGGTCTGCTGTTACTTTGAGCAAACCTGTCAATGCGGTTTTGGGAACGCCGGACAGCGCTCAGATACAGATTCGGCGGCAGATTCACAGCACAGCCCCTGTCATCACTGTCCCGGCAGACGGCGCTGCTTTTACGGATTCGGAAATCACCGTGAGAGGGAATACAGGACCCGGCGCATCGGTTGAAATATTTGTCAACAACATATCGCAGGGAACAACTTTATCTTCCGGCTCAGGATATTTCAGTCTGTCCCGAGTTCGGATTTCCGAAGGCGAAAATGTCATAAGCGCTGTTGCCACAAATGCTTACGGACTGACAAGCCCCGTGTCGGCGTCTGTCACCGTGTCGCTTGATCTGAGACCTCAGCCGCCCGGGGGACTGTCTGCGGTTCCCGGTGATACGGTTGCGGTTATAAACTGGAATCCGAGCGCCGAGTCGGATGTCAAAGGATATCGTATTTACAGAGACGGACAGCGATTAAATATCAGCAGTCTGCTGACGCAGGCGACATTTTTTACCGATACCTGTCTGACAAACGGAAGAACTTATGCTTATACGGTGACGGCTGTGGACAGGAATGAAAGCGAGAGTTTGAAAAGCGATTCGGTCAAAACAATGCCCGTGGCAGGGGCGGAATGGGCAACGCCTTAAAAAAAGCAAGGGAATCAATTTTCCGCTTGAAAAGATCAATCTCAGGCGAATAAATTCCCATCCTGAAATCTCAGGTGCGCTCAAGCGCACTTGTGGTTCAGTCCCGGAGTGACCCGATGATATTGACAGAGAAAGAACGAAAGATGAATTTGTTTCCGGACGCAAAAAAAATTACTTATACTGCCAAATACACCAAAACCGATTCCGGCTATACCGGAGAGCTGATTGAGTGGCCCGAGGTGATTACGGAAGGGAAAAATCTTGAAGAATGCCGTCTGATGCTGAAAGACGCCCTGAATGAGATGATTCTTGCCTACCATGAACTTGACAGACCGCTTCCTGTCGCCGATTCTGTTATTGAACCGCTTTCGGTTGAGCAAGGGCATGTCTGTCAAACGGCGTGATCTGATACGATATATGGAGAAGAAAGGTTTTTATCTTCTCAGAGAGGGGGCGAATCATTCTGTTTATTATAACGGGACAAAGGTTATTCCGGTCAAAAGGCATAAGCAGCTTGACCGGATTACGGCGAATAAGATTTGCAAACAGGCAGGACTTGATCCGATTTTTTAAAATAATAAACCATATTGAAATTTCAGGCGAGGAATAAATTCCTCGCCTGAAAGCTCAAGTGCGCTAAAGCGCACTGTATTCAGCAGGCTTCAGCCTGCTTGAGCTTTCAGCCCTGAAATTTATTTCGGGCTTCTTTTCAGTTGCTCTTTCTAATTCATTTCAGTTAAGATATTTTCAATTCTGGCAATATCATCCGGAATGTCCACCTCCGGCGAGTCGTATTCTGTAACGACTGTCATAATTTTATGTCCGTGTTCAAGGACTCGGAGCTGTTCCAATTTCTCAATTGCCTCCAATCCGGATTCCGGAAGATGTCTGAATATCTCCAGAAAACGGCGGGTATAAGCATAAACCCCCAGATGTTTGTAGATGTCAAAGTGCGTTGAGGCATCACGGGCGCAGGGAATGGGAGAGCGGGAAAAATAAAGTGCAAATCCTTTGTTGTCAAATACTACTTTCACATCTTTGGGATTGCTGATCTCAGCCTCATTCACAATTTTAAACGCGAGCGTTGTCATTTCAAATGCAGGAGACAGGTTGTTGAGCCTGTCGAAACACAGGTCGGCAGGTTTCGCCGATTTTGAAGAAATAAGCCAATTCTCAATCTCTGATTTCAAGGGGTTCACCACTTGGTCCAAGCAGCGGGGATCAATCAAGGGCTGATCTCCCTGCACATTGACGACAATATCATCCATATCTAAACCTATTATTTCAGCAGCTTGTGCAAGCCTGTCCGTTCCCGATCTGTTATCTTTTGAAGTGATGAGGGCTTTTCCGCCGAAATGCCTCACCGCATCGAATATTCTCGTATCATCAGTGGCAACAAGGACATCTGTAATATTTTCCGCCTGCTTTGTCCTTTCGCAGACCCGCTGAATCATAGGTTTTCCTGCAATAAGCGCCAGCGGTTTTCCTTCAAAACGGGTGGAACCGTATCTTGAAGGAATGATTGCAACAATTTTCATTTTCATGCTCCGTCAACTTTTGTGCTTTCGCTATTCAGTTTTTAACCACGAAAGCACGAAATAAATGAAAAACACGAAAGCTGATTCTTTCGTGTCTTTCATACCTGATTTTAATAAGATGGTCGTGCCTTCGCGGTTGCTGTTTTTTATGGGGCATTCCCTGAAGTTTTTCCCATGATCTGCAAAGCCAGTTCAAGATTCTGGCGGGCGTTTGCAAAATCCGGCTTGAGCCGCAGCGCCTCGGAAAAATGCTTCACTGCTTCCTCAAATTTTCCCTGCCGAGCCAAAGCGCTTCCCAGATTATTATGCGCCTCGGCATAGTCCGGCTTGATTCGGACTGCCTCGGCAAAATGCCGGACAGATTCATCAAGCTTATTTTGACTCGCCAGAATATAAGCCAAACTGTAATGGGCTTCGGCAAAATCGGGTCTGAGCCGCAACGCTTCCTCGTAATGCTTCAGTGCCTCGTCAAGCTTTCCCTGCTGATTCAGAGCAAAACCGAGACTGTAATGCGCGTCCGCAAAATCCGGCTTGATCCGAATTGCCTCAGCAAAATGCTTGGCAGCTTCCTTGTGATTTCCCTGACTTCCCAGCGCAAGCCCCAGATTGAAATGCGCTTCGGCAAAGTCATTGTTGAATTGCAAGGCTTTGTAGTAATACTGAATTGCCTCTCTGACGTTTCCCTGATTTTTCAGGGCAGTTCCCAGATTGCTGTATGCCTCCGAGTAGTCAGACTTGAGCCGGACCGCCTCGGAAAGATGCTCAATTGCGGCTTTGAGATTTCCCTCATGACTTATGGCATTTCCCAGATTGTTGTGAGCTTCTGCAAAATCCGGCTTTATTTCAACTGCCTGATAAAAATGCCGAATCGCATCTTTGAAATTTCCCTGCCGTTTCAGGGCAATGCCAAGATTGTAATGGGCGTTTGCGAAATCCGGCTTGAACCGTAAGGAGTCGGAAAAATGCTGAATTGCCTCGCTGGTCTTTCCCTGTTTTTCAAGCGCAACGCCCATATTGTAATGCGCCTGTGCGCCGTCCGGCTTGATTTCAAGGGCTTCTTGAAAATGGCGGATTGCCTCATTGATATTTCCCTGTTTTTCCAAAGCCGCGCCCAAGCTGTTGTGCGCGAGATAGTTTTTTTGAGTCACATTGAGGGCATGGGTAAAAAGCGTGATGCTGTTTTTCCAATGGCGCAGTTGAAACCATGTGCAAGCCATCAATCCCAAAATTGCAATGCCAGCCAATGCAGTCATTGTCATTCGGAAAACCGGATGCTCTTTTACGAGCAGCGGAATCCCCCATGCAAGCATGATGCAGAATCCGATAGAAGGAATATAAGTATAACGATCCGCCAAAGCCTGCGTTGCCACCTGCACCAATCCGATGACCGGCACCAGCGTGCCGAGATACCAGAGCCATCCGACTGTGAGAAAAGGAAATGTCTCTCTTTTTCTGACAACAAAAACAGAAACACCGCTCAGAATCAGGAATGCCCCGACAGTCTGCCAGAGCGGAATGCTTTCAGGATAAGGATAGTGAAAGGCAAGTCCCCGAGGCAAAATCATAAGTCCGATATATTTTATGTATGAGACAAGCGCGTTGGCAATGCGGACATCTAACGGATATGTCTCCAACGAGCGCACCAATCCGCCGGATTTCTGAGCAAATACGGTGACGATGCTTGAAGCTGCCGCCAGCGCGAAAAGCGGCATTTTTTCCCAAAAAAGCGAGGCGTTTTTCTCGGAGAAACGCCTGAGAGGCCAATAATCTACAAGCAACAGCGCAAAGGGCAGCGTGACTAACATGGGCTTTGCCATCAATCCGAGGGCAAAGACAAGTAAAACCGGCGCAAATCTGGCGATACCGGGCTTTTTTGTGTATGAGACATACGCCAGCAGGGTGAGCATCCAGAAAAACGCGCCCAGCACATCTTTTCTTTCCGAAATCCATGCGACCGACTCCGCACGGAGCGGATGCACGGCAAACACCGCGGCGACAAAGGCAGAAGCCCATAAGTTTCCTGTCATCCAGCGGAAAAGGAGAAAGAGCAGAACACTGTTTGCCGTGTGAATCAGCACATTGCTCAGATGGTGCATTCCCGGATTCAGTCCGAACAACTGACAGTCAAGTATATGAGAGAGCCACGTCAGAGGATGCCAGTTGTTGGAGTGGAATTTCGTAAACGCCCAGACAATGCTGCTGCGCGTGAGACCTGCTTTCACATGAGGATTTTCAGTGACATACTCATCGTCGTCAAAGTTGATGAAATCATAATCCGACACCTGCCAAAATGTGGCAAGCGTTATCACTGTCAAGACAAGGCAGATGAGTATTTCCGAGCGACATGACCGCATAATTTTATTTTACTCACGGGTAGTGGTACGAAAGAGGTGATGAACCCTGTCCCTGTCATTGTTTCGACAGGCTCAACAACCGTGTTTCGGCAGGCTCAACAGCCGATGCCTGAGCGGAGCCGAAGGAACAGGCTCAACAGCCTTCTGAGCGCAGCGAAGAATGACACATCCGTATCAATGATGTTGCAAAACAGCGGGTTCCCGCTTTGAATATCGCAACAGCACATCAAAAACAAATTCCTGATATTGCTTCTTGAAATCCGGATCATCCATAAATTTTTGGTAGTCATATAGTATTGGTGATTTCTTTTCTAATCATTGCGTTATAATGATGAATGAAAAGCAGTATTGCTCATAATGTGATTCT
>JAIFKL010000004.1 GCA_020049595.1 Desulfobacteraceae bacterium | reverse complement strand
TTTGAACCACGAAAGCACGAAAGTAAGGAAAACCACGAAAGATTTTCTTATTTTTCGTGCTTTCGTATCTTTCGTGTTTTCGTGGTTTTTTTATAAAACATATTCTTTAAAAAAATAAGCGACCGGCGCGGCAAACAGCAGCGCGTCAATTCTGTCCAAGATGCCGCCATGTCCCGGAAGAATTTTCCCGGAGTCTTTTACGCCCGAAGCCCGCTTCAATTCAGATTCAAACAAATCTCCTGCCTGCCCCGCCGCGCCCATGCAGAGACAGCACAATATCACGCCGCTGTAAGACAGTTCCGGGAGAAAAAAGCCTTTCACTATCACGCCGAAGAAGGCATTTGCCGCCAGTCCGCCGACGGAGCCTTCTATCGTCTTTCCGGGACTGACCGCGGGACAAAGTTTGTGCCGTCCCAGACGCCTGCCCGCATAAAACGCGCCCGTATCACCGGCAAACACAACGACCAATACCAAGAAAAGCCATGCGGTTCCGTCTGCTCCGTTTCGGATTAAAACCAGAAAAGACAGTAATACCGGAATATAAACAGTTCCCTGAATCTGCTTGGCTGTATTTTCCAGAATGAAAGGGTCTGATGAATATTGGGTCAGGGAAAAGAAAGCGGAGAGCATGAGATTTAAGGCAATCAGCCCCAAGATGAGCGCGCAGGCATTCGGATGCGCCGCCGCCCATATCATGCACAAGCCTGTGATAAAAGCCAGCAGAATCAGCAGACCGGAGACGGTTCTGCCTTTGGGATTGAAGACAATGCGGAAATATTCCGCCAGCGCAAGCAGGCATACAATACTGACGAGCGTTGTAAAAAAGACGCCTCCTTTACATACCGAAAAAATCAGAAAAGGAAGCGCCGCAAGCGCTGTAATCCATCGTTTTAAGTGCATAATTTGTAATTGCTACGGATGTTGTAAAGCGGGTTTAAAACCCGCTCTACTTTATACGCTGTCAGACCTTTCCGAATCTGCGTTCCCGGCGTTGATAAGCCTTTAAAATTTCTACGAGTTCTTCTCGGCTGAAATCGGGCCATAAGGTATCGGTAATAAACAGTTCCGAATAGGCAAGCTGCCATAAGAGAAAATTGCTGATACGCATTTCTCCGCTGGTTCTGATCATCAGATCGGGGTCCGGCATGTCTTTGGTGTAAAGATGTTCCCCAAAAATTTCAGGTGTTATATCGCCCGGATCAAGTTCGCCTTTTTTTGCTTTTGCCGCAATTTCCTGAACCGCTTTGACGATTTCGGAACGCCCGCCGTAGCTCAATGCAAGATTCAGCCGCAAGCCCGTATTCTTTTCCGTCAGGCGCATGGTTTCATATAACAGATGCCGCACATCATCAGGAAGCCGCTCGGTCTGACCGATGGCTGTCAGACGGATATTGTTGTCCTGCATTTCCTGCAACTCGGACTTGAGAAACATTTTAAGCAGCATCATCAGCGCCATGACCTCGGCTTTGGGACGCTGCCAGTTTTCCGTTGAAAATGCGTAAAGCGTCAGAAACCGAATGCCGATTTCACGGCACGCACGGACAATCACCCGCACGGTTTCCAAGCCCTGTTCATGCCCTTTCACCCGGTTGGCAAGCCGTTTTTTCGCCCAGCGTCCGTTCCCGTCCATGATGATGGCAACATGGACGGGAAGCTTTGACATATCTAATTCTGCCTGCGTGTCTGAAGATGTTTTAAAATTCAAGAATCTCTTTCTCTTTTTCTTTGTAAACTTCGTCTATTCGCTTAATATATTCGTCGGTTATCTTCTGAGTCTGATCCTGAGCTTTGAAAGCGTCGTCTTCGGAAATATCGCCGTCTTTTTTCAAGCCTTTTAAGAGTTCGTTTGAATCCCGGCGCACATTCCGCACCGCCACTTTGTAATCTTCGCAGAGCTTGTTGACGACTTTCATTAATTCTTTCCGCCGCTGCTCTGTCAGGGGCGGAATGGATATGCGTATGATTTTGCCGTCGCTGGAGGGTGTCAGACCGAGATCGGATTTCAATATCGCCTTTTCAATCTCTTTGATGACGCTGACATCCCAGGGCTGTATGGTAATCAGACGGCTTTCCGGCACAGAAAGCGAAGCCATCTGGCTCAGGGGCGTGGGCGTGCCGTAATAATCCACGCGGATACCGTCCAAAAGGGACAAAGAAGCCCTGCCGGTCCGAACCCGTTTCAGTTCATTTTTCAGGGCGGCAATGGATTTGCTCATCCTGTCTTTCGTTTCCTGATATATATCTTCAATCATGGCATTTCACCTGCAAATATTTCCCCGTATCGGGGTTTGTCGTTTTTCTCGTTCCCATGTTCCGCATTCCCATTCCGGAGTGCTGAAATGAGCCGCCAGGCGAAATTTTAGCAAGTATTTGTAAATGCTAAAATTTCGCTTCGCTCATTTCAGCACAGTAAAACGGGTTTGAAACCCGTTCTACAGCTAAAATTTCGCCTGGCGGCTCATTTCAGCACTCCGGAGGAATTTTCAGTCTCAATTATTTATCCGGGAGCCGATCTCCTGTCCGCACACGACTTTCCGAATATTTCCTTCCTGATTCAGATTAAAAATAATAAGCGGAAGCCCGTTGTCCATAGCCAGCGAAATGGCAGTCATGTCCATGACCTTCAGTTGTCTTTCCAAAGCCTGCATATAACTGATCTTGCTGACAAAACGGGCATCTTTATTGACAACCGGGTCTGAATCATAGACCCCGTTTACTTTAGTGGCTTTTAACAGAATTTCGGCGTGGATTTCCTGCGCTCTCAGCACGGCTGCGGTATCTGTTGTAAAATAAGGGTTGCCGGTTCCCGCGCCGAAAATCACCACCCGCCCTTTTTCCAGATGACGGACCGCTCTCCGCAGGATATAAGGCTCTGCCACTTCGTGCATGGAGATAGCCGTCTGCACACGGGTCTGAACGCCTTTTCTTTCCAGCGCGTCCTGAAGCGCGAGACTGTTGATAACGGTGGCAAGCATTCCCATGTGGTCAGCGGATGCCCTGTCCATGCCGTAAGAACTTGCGGCAATCCCTCTGAAAATATTTCCGCCCCCCACAACAACCGCCATCTGAACGCCCAGATCATGCACCGACTTCACCTCATCAGCCACATAGCGGATCATCTTGGGACTGATGCCGAAAGTCTGGTCGCCCATCAGTGCTTCGCCGCTCAGTTTTAACAAAATTCTCTTATACTGCGGAACTTCCAAATTTGATGCTCCTCTTTCAAATTTGATGCTCCTCTTTCAAATTGCCTGTCGGCGTAAGCGTAACGTAGGGTGGGCAGCAAGCTGCCCACCCTACAAAAAAACTGAATTACTCTCCCAACTGATACCGGACAAATCGCTTGACAGTAATATTTTCGCCTGTTTTGGCAATCACTTCGTTGAGATAATCCGAAATGGTCTTTTCAGGTTCTTTCACATATTGCTGATTCAGCAGGCAGGAATCTTTGAAAAACTTGTTCAGCTTGCCTTCTGCTATTTTGTCCAGCATTTTTTCCGGCTTTCCGGTTTCAAGCGCCTGCGCCTTGTAGATTTCTTTTTCCCTGTTGATGACATCCTGAGGAACATCTTCCGGCTTTATACCCAGCGGATTGGTTGCAGCGATGTGCATGGCGATATTTTTTACAAACGCCTTGAAATCATCTGTTTTTGCAACAAAATCCGTCTCGCAGTTCACTTCAAGCAGCACGCCGATTTTTCCGCCCAGATGAATATAAGATTCAATCATTCCCTCTGACATGGTGCGGCCCGCTCGCTTCTGTGCAGTTGCCAATCCTTTTTTTCTCAGAAAATCAACCGCTTTTTCCATATCCGCACCGCTCTGGGCAAGCGCTTCTTTGCAGTCCATCATTCCGGCACCGGTTTTTTCACGCAGTTGTTTCACCATTGCCGCACTAACTGTCGCCATCTTCATCTCCTATTTCTTCTGAAGGAACCGTGGGTTTCTTTGAAAAGTGCCGACCTTTCCCTTTTTCCGACTGGTTTCGGTTTTTATCGCTTTCATCAGCATTCTGCAAAGTTTCAGGGGCTGATCTCTTTACCTCCACGAGAGGTCCTTCAGAGCCGTCTGAAACCGCTTTTCTTTCACCCGGTTTGAAGTCTGCCGCGTTTTCAAAGTCCGAATCTGTCTTATCCGATTCTGCATGCCGCTTTTCCGCCAGACGCTGTTTTCCCTCAATGCACGCGTCCGCAACTCTGGCGGAAAGCAGCCGGATGGAACGGATAGCGTCATCATTGCCCGGAATCACATAATCCACTTCATCCGGATCGCAGTTGGTGTCAACAATGGCAACAATCGGAATATTCAGGCGTTTTGCTTCGCGGACCGCAATGGCTTCATTTTTCGGATCCACAATAAAAATTGCGCCCGGAAGGTCTGTCATGGTTCGGATGCCGCCGAGGTTGGCGTCAAGCTTGACACGTTCTTTTGCCAGATGCAGCCTTTCTTTTTTCGGAAAAAGATTGATAGCCCCGTCGGTTTCTATCTCATTGAGATAATTCAGCCGGTTGATACTCTGCTTGATGGTCTGGAAATTGGTCAGCATTCCGCCCAGCCATCGGTTGTGAACATAAAACATTTCGCTGCGGCCTGCCTCTTCGACAATCGAATCCCGTGACTGTTTTTTGGTCCCGACAAAAAGAACCGATTTGCCGTTTGTCACGGTATCCACAATAAAATCATAAGCACTGCGGAACATTCGTACCGTTTTCTGAAGATCAATAATATAGATACCGTTTCTTGCCCCGAAGATGTAAGGTTTCATCTTGGGGTTCCATCGCTTGGTCTGGTGACCGAAATGAACTCCGGCTTCGAGAAGTTCCTTCATTGTAACATAAGCCATTTTTTTCTCCCTTTTTAAACGGTTTTTCCTTCGCCGCCGTCATTCTCGTTCCCGACTTTCAGAACTGCTTATCGGTAATTGCCGGCATGGTGGGCAGCAAGCTGCCCACCATGCACATTACAGCGTTTCAGCGAAAGCACCCGGAAACGAGTCCGGCGACGTGTGAGATATAAACATTCTTTTGTAACAAATAATATTCGGATTCGCAACAAATATTTTAAATGTGTTTCGGGTTCGGGGTTCGAGGTCAGGGTTTAGGGGTTCGCCGCCTTCTGACACCGAACCTCTGACCTCATTTCCCCTTCCGCATCTGAACCACCCGGTCATGTCCGCCGTAATCTTTTATAACCGAAATATCTTCATAATAACCGCAGCCTGCGGCAATCTTCTGCACAGCATCTTTCTGATCGTATCCGATCTCCAACAGCAGATGTCCGCCGTCTGCAAGATAAGAATATGCACTGCGGATAATATGCCTGAGCGCGGCAAGCCCGTCCGGCCCCCCGTCAAGAGCCGCGCTCGGCTCATATTTGCAGATTTCAGGCGCGAGTTGGGGAATCATTCCCCTCCGGATATACGGCGGATTGGACAGAATCATATCAAACAGAGGCATATCCGTCCTCAGGGGGGCAAACCAGTCGCCGGCAAAAAAATGAACTCTTTCGCCCAGATTGTTGCGGAAAGCGTTCTTTCGGGCAATTTCGACAGCCTTTACAGAACGGTCCGATGCAAAAAAAACATTGCCGGTCCGTTCCGCAGCCAATGCCAGAACAATTGCCCCTGATCCCGTACCGATTTCCAAAATGCGTTTCGGCCCGGCTGATTTCAGTTCGTCTGATTTCAATTCCATCGGCAGCAGGGAAATTGCCGCCTCGACTACACATTCGGTTTCAGGACGCGGAATCAGCACATCCCCTGTGATCTCTAATTCCAAAGACCAGAAATCTTTTTTCCCCACAATATAGGCAACCGGCTCTCTGCTGATCCTCCTTTTTATAAGCGACTTGAAAAGGGCAAGTTCGTTTTTGCAAAGGGGCTGATCGTAACGAAGATACAGGTCTATCCGTTTGCATTGCAGCGCGTGGCTGAGGAGAATTTCAGCGTCAAGTCTGGGTGTGTCTATGTTGCGGGATGCGAAATAGGGACTTGTCCACCTGAGGATTTTAAGAATGGTCCACGGCTCTTCCCGGGTCCGTTCTGATTCAGGGGCTCCGTTATTTGTCCGGGACAGATGCTGCATGTTGCAATGCCTGAGCCTGATAAAAAGTTGCCAGCCCGTTGATGATTTCGGCGATGTCGCCCTGCAAAATACTTTCCAATCTGTAAAGCGTCAGCCCGATTCGGTGGTCTGTGACCCGGCTCTGTGGAAAATTGTAGGTACGGATTCTGCCGCTTCTGTCGCCGGTTCCGACCTGACTTTTCCGTTCTTCCGAGCGTTTTTCATTCTGCTCCCGCACCATACGGTCAAGCAGACGGGCGCGCAGCACTTTCATTGCCTTTGCCTTGTTTTTCCACTGGGATTTTTCATCCTGACAGGTCACGACCAATCCTGAAGGCAGATGCGTGATCCGGACCGCAGAATCGGTTGTGTTCACGGACTGTCCCCCGGGTCCCGCGGAGCGATACACATCAATCCTTATTTCACCGGGATCAATGTTGACTTCCACTTCCTCGGCTTCCGGCAGCACGGCAACTGTTACCGCAGACGTATGGATGCGTCCCTGCGCCTCGGTTTCGGGAACCCGCTGGACCCGGTGGATACCGCTTTCATATTTCAGACAACTGTATGCCCCGTCCCCCTGTATCATGGCAATGATCTCTTTCAGCCCGCCCCCGCCGCCGGTGCTGTGTTCGCTCATGATTTCCACTTTCCACCTTCGGTTTTCGGCATATCTGCTGTACATTCTGAACAGATCGCCGGCAAACAGCGCCGCCTCATCTCCGCCCGTGCCTGCCCGGATTTCTACCAGCACATTCTTCTGGTCATTCGGGTCTTTGGGCGTCAGCAGTTTTCTGAGTTCATTTTCAAGATCATTTTTTTTAAGCGTGAGTGCGGCGATTTCCCCCCGCGCCAGTTCTTTCATCTCCGCATCGTCATCTTTGAGAAGCTGCGTACTGTCTTCAATCTCTTTCAGGGTTTGCCTGTATTTCCTGTAAACCGTTACAATCTTGCCGAGATCGGCATGTTCCCGTGTGTATTTCTGGTATGCTTCCCGATCTTTGACAGTTGCAGGATCGCTTAAAAGTGTTTCCACCTCTGAAAAGCGTTTTTCAACCCCTTCTAATTTATCAAGCATAAGTCTTTCTTGTTGCAGGTTGCAGGTTACAGGGGGCAGGTTGCAGGTTACAAGTTGCAGGTTGTCTGTAACCCCCTGTCCCCTTGCAACCTGTTACCTGCAACCTGCCTCCTGTTACCCGTTCTGCTTTTGAAATTTTTCATATTTCTTGAGAAAACGCTCGATGCGGCCCGCAGTATCCACCAATTTCTGTTTCCCTGTAAAAAAAGGATGACAGTTTGAGCAGATTTCCACCCGGATGTCTTTTCGGGTAGAGCCGGTTTCCAAAACATGGCCGCAGGCGCATTTTATACTGGTTTCAAAATACTCGGGATGAATATCGGTTTTCATTTTATCACAGTCTCCTTAAAACTGAATTTACGCGTTCATCGAATTTAAAAATTCCTTATTATTCTTTGTTCCGTTCATTTTTTCAAGCAAAAATTCCAAACTGTCAACCGGATTCAGCGAAGAAAGGAGCTTTCTCAGAATCCATGTGCGGTTCAGAATGTCCGCACTCAGCAGCAGTTCTTCTTTCCGTGTGCCTGATTTCTTAATATCAATAGCAGGAAAGAGGCGTTTGTCGGAAAGTCTTCTGTCCAACTGAAGTTCCATATTGCCCGTGCCTTTGAATTCTTCAAAAATCACCTCGTCCATACGGCTGCCCGTGTCAATCAGCGCAGTGGCGATGATGGTGAGGCTGCCGCCTTCTTCGATATTTCTCGCTGCACCGAAAAAGCGTTTGGGCCTTTGCAGCGCGTTGGAATCCACGCCGCCGGACAGAATTTTTCCGCTGGGCGGCACCACGGAGTTGTAGGCGCGAGCCAGCCGGGTAATGCTGTCTAACAGAATCACCACATCCCGCTTATGTTCCACCAAACGCTTTGCTTTGTCAATCACCATTTCAGCCACCTGAACATGACGTTCCGCGGGTTCGTCAAAAGTGGAACTGATGACCTCTCCTTTGACCGAGCGCATCATGTCCGTCACTTCTTCGGGACGCTCGTCAATCAGCAGGACAAAGAGCAGAATGTCCTTATGGTTGCTGGTGATGCTGTTGGCGATGAATTGCAGCAGCATTGTTTTTCCGGACCGGGGCGGCGCAACGATCAGCCCCCGCTGCCCGAAACCGATGGGCGTCAGCAGATCCATGATGCGGGTGGAATAATTGTCCGAATCTGTTTCAAGATTGATCTTTCTGTTGGGATAAAGCGGGGTCAGATTGTCAAAAAGAATTTTTTCACGGGCGATTTCGGGGTCTTCATAGTTTATTGCCTCCACTTTTAACAGCGCGAAATAGCGTTCCGATTCTTTTGGCTGGCGGATCTGACCAGATACGGTGTCGCCGGTTCTAAGGTTGAATCGGCGGATTTGCGAGGGCGACACATAAATATCGTCGGGCCCCGGCAGATAATTGGATTTGGGCGCGCGCAGAAATCCGAATCCGTCCGGCAGTATTTCCAGCGTTCCCTCTCCGTATATCAGTCCGTTCTTTTCGATCTCCGCCTGAAGAAGGGCGAAAATGAGTTCCTGTTTCTTCAACCCTGCCGCCCCTTCAATATTGAAGTCTTTGGCAATCTGGGTCAGTTCGCTGATTTTTTTGTCTTTAAGTTCTATGATGTTCATCGGATATGACTCCACTGTAAAATATATTATATTTTTTCCCGATGCGATCTGTCGGGAATATCGGCATTTTTATTAACATTTTTCATAAATTTAAAAAATTAAAGCAGAAACACAGTCTTTCTGTCCGCGATAAACAATGTCCTGATATTTTGACATAATAATATGAAATTAAAAAGATTTGTTCGGATGAATGCGGATATGACGCAGAAATAAGTTTTTATAACCGAAGGTTCAAATTCCATTGACAAATGCTGACAAGCCTGCAATACAGGTCGGAACTGACAGGCTGAGATCAGACCGCGCCGCTATCCCGTCCTTAATAATACAGCAGCAATCTGACAGTTAAATTCCGGGACTGCCTTCTGTTCCCCATCTGTCTGACAATAATTTTCTGTGCTATATCCCTGACAAATCAAGATATAAAAATGCGTTATATTTCAACGGATTATGGCGTGACCTGTCGCTATTGAAAAATGGATGCTTTTTGATTTTAAGTCAGAAGAATTTAAGATATTCTCTTCGGAAGGCGGGTTCAGTGCCTTAATTTGCATAAAATTATTATACGATGTTTTTGTGTCTGTCAAGCGATTTCGAGCGATTAAATAAAAAAAAATAAAAACTTTTCAATCCTGTTATGATAAGAACTGTTAAAAGATTTTGCAAGTCTCCACATTCAGGGACTTGACAATATCTCTTTAATCTTATAGGAAAGATCAGAGCGTTTTATTTACAGGCTTCAGGCAGTCGGACCCGTTTGCATAATTTGAATAATAATGACGCATTTGACAACATCCGAAGCGGATGCCTGTATCACTTTAATTTTTCAGGCAAAGAAAGGAGATTTTTGATGAACATTCTGTTTTTCGGTCCCAACGGCAGCGGCAAAGGAACCCAGGGCGCAATCGTAAAGGATAAATACAAGCTTCCCCATGTGGAATCCGGCGCGATTTTCCGTGAAAACATTTCAAAAGGAACGGAACTCGGTGCCAAAGCCAAGGCGTATATTGACAGAGGGGATCTGGTTCCGGATGAAATTACCATCCCCATGATCCTTGACCGTCTGAAACAGGCAGACTGTAAAAAAGGCTGGCTTCTGGACGGTTTCCCGAGAAATAAAAATCAGGCGATCAAGCTGGATGAAGCCCTGAAAGCTGCCAATATGGGGCTTGATATTGTTGTGGAAATCATCCTTGACCGCGAAACCGCAAAAAACCGGATTATGGGACGCAGGCTTTGCGTGAAGGACAACAATCACCCGAACAATATTTACATTGACGCTATCAAACCCAATGGCGATAAGTGTCGGGTCTGCGGCAGCGAGTTGAAAACCCGTTCAGACGATCAGGACGAGGATGCCATCAACAAACGTCATAATATCTATTATGACACGAAAACCGGCACCCTTGCCTCTGCTTACTATTTCAAGGAACTTGCCAAAAAAGGCTCAAAAATCAAATATATTGAGCTGAACGGCAAACCGGGCGTGAAAGAGGTCGCGGCAGAGCTTGTTTCCAAACTGTAGCTCACATTAGGCAGTCAGTGCGTGAATCAATCCCGTTCCCACGCTCCGCGTGGGAACGTCACTCACTCCGGAACATCGGACGCGGAGTGTCCAATCCGCTTGCAATGTGTGTCCGTGTTCTTATTTTTTCAGACACGGACACATTTTTCTTGCCAAGAGTTCTGTTTCCGTATATAACCGCCCGTTAAGTGTCTGACTGAAAGTTTTCCGGCATTGCCATCCTGGGTGAGAAAAACCGAGTTTTTTAAAGAAACCCGGTTTTTTTTGGAAGGCGGCTGATGCTTATCCGGGGTGAAAAAGAGTGCCGAAAAATTTATGAACAGATACCGGCACCATTATCCTAAAAAAATAACGAGTTGAAATATTAATAATATGCTATCTTTTTTATTCAGATAGAAAGAAGGGGGCGAGAGAGTTTGAAGGCGATTCAGGTGAAGGTACTTGACAATGACCTTGAAAAGGCCATGCGGATTTTGAAGAAAAAAATTCAGAATGACGGTCTTTTCAAGCGGTTAAAATTGAAAAAAAGTTATGAAAAACCGAGTGAGCACAGACGCCGGAAGCAGCGTGAAGCATTGAGACGGCAGCGCATTGCCGCTTCAAGAAACAGATACAAAGCTGCCAACGGATAAGGGAAGGTTCGGGATCAGAAGGCGATTTACCCCGAACCGCTGACCCCGAACCACTGACCTCGAATATGCCATTAAAATCTGCTTATAATGCCTGTCTTGAGGCCATGTACGGTCTCAGACGGTTCGGCATCATACTGGGGCTGGAAACGATTCA
>JAIFKL010000083.1 GCA_020049595.1 Desulfobacteraceae bacterium | reverse complement strand
CGGGACTCTGACATAAGTGATGCGAACTCTCTTTTCCGGCAGTGAACTGCCGGGCTATTCTCAGATGTCCCTTCGGGACAGAAATATCTGACCTGCTATTTTTCAATAGGGTCAGACACTATTTTTTCCCTTTGTAAAAATGCCGCTCGAACAGTTTGTGATACTCGGTCCAGTTTTCATTGGAATCTTCTTTGGCGATAAAATCCCGAATGCCGTTGATTTTTGCATCTATCTCATCAATATAATTCAGCAAAACCGCTTCAATCGTTTTCGGCACTTCAGGTGAGCCAAATTCTCTGATGCCGTGATGACTGACAATAAGATGTCTGAGCAGCAGCGCATCTTCTTCGGGAAAGTCTTTGATTTCTCGGAGTTTTTCATCGAGCATCTGACAGCCGATGACAATATGATTCAGCAGTCTGCCTTCATCGGAGTAGTCAATTTTGAACTGATAATCCAATTCCCTGACTTTGCCGATGTCGTGAAGAATCGCGCCGGTGAAAAGTATGTCCGTGTTGATGCCCCCGTAATGTCCTGAAATTTTTTCCACCAGCAAAGCCATGGAAAGGGTATGTTCCAGCAGACCGCCGATATAGGCATGGTGCATTGTTTTTGCAGCCGGAGCGGTTTTGAATTTGCGGACAAATTCCCTGTCATTCCAGAATGCGTTCAGAAGTTCTTTGAAATGCTCGGCTTTTAAGAAATTATTGCCGGTTTTCACCAAACGGTCAAACATCGCGTCAATGTCCCGAAGCGTTGCCGGAATAAAATCCGCCGCGTTTACGGCTTCCCGGGGGCATTTTTCCATGTCTTTTATCACCAACTGAAGCCTGCCGCCGTATTCGGAAACGCTGCCCCGCACCCGGACAAAATCGTCTGTATTCACCGCCCCGGCGATGCGGTCGGCGTTGTCCCACACCACGCCTTTTATTCTGCCGGTTTTATCGGAAAGGGTAACATTCAGGAAATTGGCGCCGTCCTGTTTCCGTCTGAGATTTTTTTCCGCCAGCACGAAAAAATCATCAACGGCATCACCGAGTCTGATGCTATCTATAAATTTTATTTTCATATAAAGAACAATAGCATATTATCTTTTTTTAGTAAATATGAAATCCGACGGAAATTCTGTAGGGGCGCGTCGCTGCCGCGCCCTGAGTAAAGCGATTTTTCAAATCGCTTAAAAGCGAATTAAAAATTCGCTTTAAAATGAAATGAAATCCGAGCGGGAGGCGTGGATAGGAGCAAGCCGCCGTGCCTACCCTGACGCCAAATAAGAATCTGTCAGGATTCCCCCTTTGAAGGGGCATGGCATCCCTCTCCCCTCCGGGGAGAGGGAGAACCTGACAGCCCTGCCCTCAAGGGGAAATTTTTTTCAACTTCCCATGTTTATTGAAATAATAACTTGACAAAGCAAAAATCCACATGATATTGAATGCGACTGAGCGCTCGTTCAGGTAAAAACTGTTTTTCGGCACGGACGGATATGATGAAATGAAACAGGACTCAAACAGAATAAAAGATATTCCCACGCTGGTAAAAAATCCCGATCTGGTGGAACGCCGACGCCGGCAGATCATTGATGCCGCGGTACAGCTTTTCATCGAAAAAGGATTTCATAAAACCACGACCCGCGAGATTGCCGCTGCCACAGGTTTTTCCATCGGCTCTTTGTATGAATATGTCGCGTCCAAAGAAGATATTCTGTATATAGTTTGCGATGCGATTCATGAAGAAGTGAAGCGGGGCGTGCAGGCTGCGCTTGCCAGAAGCACAGGCGGGCGGGACGTGCTGGCAGAAATGATTCGGGAGTATTTTCTGGTCTGTCATCGCATGTCCGATCATATCCTGCTGATTTATCAGGAAACTCGGGCGCTGCCTGTCCAGTGGCAGAAAAAAATACTCGAAAACGAACTGAATATTACCGGCATTTTTCTTGAAGTTTTGGTCAATCTGGTGGCAGAAGGCAAGCTGCCCTATTTAGATGAGCGTTCTGTTGAACTGACTGCTCACAATATTTCGGTTCTGGGACACATGTGGGCATTCCGGCGCTGGTTTCTTGCCCGGCATTACAGCATTGAAGATTATACACAACTCCAGACGGAGTTTATATTGGGAATCGCTATGGGAAAAAGTGAATGAGTGTGCGGCGGGATTTTAGCCACGAATTAACACGAATTAACACGAATTAAGCACAAATTAAGAAAAAAATTAACACGAAAATTTTGCTGTAAAATTCCTGACAATTTATCTTATTTCATATTTATTAGAATAAATTCGTGTTCTTTTATTCGTGAAAAATTCGTGTCCATTCGTGGCAAAAAACCCGCACACACTATTCCTTCAACAAAAAAGGAGATAGGGGAATGGAAACAGAAGTTTACAAACCGAAGCATCATATCCGGGTGGTTACGGCAACCTCTCTGTTTGACGGTCATGACGCATCTATCAACATTTTTCGCAGAATCCTGCAAAGCACAGGCGTGGAAGTCATTCATCTGGCGCATAACCGTTCGGTTCAGGAGGTCGTGGACGCCGCGGTTGAAGAAGACGCTCAGGGCGCGGCAGTGTCCTGCTATCAGGGCGGACATGTGGAATTTTTCAAATACATGGTTGACCTGCTCAAAGAAAGAGGCGCGTCTCATATCAAAATTTTCGGCGGGGGCGGCGGCGTGATTGTCCCCGAAGAAATCAGGGAGTTGGAAGCTTACGGCGTTGCAAAAATCTATTCGCCCGAAGACGGCACAAAATGGGGACTACAGGGCATTATCAACAACATGGTTGAGCGCATGGATTTTTCCACCGTGAACAGCAGCAATTTTGATTTGAGCCGACTGACGCCGGACAACAAGCTCATGGTGGCAAATCTGATTACCGCGGTGGAAGAAGCAAAGGCTAAAGAAAACGGTCAGTTGGGATTGCTCCGGGCGCAGTTTCAGAAGAAGATAGGAGGTCGGAAAATTCCGGTGATCGGCATCACCGGCACCGGCGGCGCGGGAAAATCCTCTCTGACCGACGAATTGGTGTTGCGTTTTCTCCATGACATCAAAGATGTGAGTGTGGCGATTATCAGTTGCGACCCTTCGCGGCGGAAAACCGGCGGCGCGCTTTTGGGCGACAGAATCCGCATGAACGCGATCAACAATTCCCGTGTTTATATGCGTTCCCTTGCCACGCGTGAGTCTCATACGGAAATTCCCGAATCGCTGGCAGAAGCTGTGGAAGTCGTCAAAGCCGCAGGCTACGATCTGGTGATTACGGAGACCGCAGGCATCGGGCAGGGAGATTCGCATATCATTGATCTGGCAGATGTTTCGATGTATGTGATGACCAGCGAATTCGGCGCGGCGTCTCAGTTGGAAAAAATTGACATGCTCGATTATGCGGATTTGGTTGCCGTGAACAAATTCGAGAAGCGGGGCGGCGAAGACGCGGTTCGGGATGTCCGCAAGCAATTGCAGCGCAACCGCAACGCATGGGACAAAAAGACCGAAGACATGCCGGTTTTCGGGACTATTGCTTCCAAGTTCAACGACGACGGCGTGACCGGGCTGTATCATGCTTTGCTGGATACCGTTGCGGAAAAAACCGGCATCAAATTCGAGTCAAGTCTTCCGAGAAACAATCTCAAGACTTCTTCATCCAAAACCATCATCATTCCGCCGGAACGCATCCGTTATCTTTCCGAAATCTCCGACACCGTGAGGGAATATCACAAGCATACCGAAGAACAGGCGGACGCGGTTCGCAAAGTCTGGCATCTGAAAGAGAGCGCGGACGCGCTGAAAGGCGACATGCCGGAGCTTCTCGCACGGCTTAAAGAAGAAGTCGCGAAATCGGAAAGTCTTGTGGAGGAAGAAAGCAGCAACCTCCTCGAAAGCTGGAAAGAAGTCAGAGAGATGTACAGCAAAAGCGAGTTGGTTTATCAAGTCCGGGATAAAGAAATCCGGGTGCCGCTGCTTGTGGAATCTTTATGTCATAAGATGATCCCCAAAATTGCGCTGCCGCGGTTTAAAGACCCCGGGGAAATCTATCGCTGGCTGCGCCGGGAAAATCTGCCCGGATATTTTCCCTACACCGCGGGCGTGTTTCCGCTCAAACGCGTGGACGAAGACCCCACGCGTATGTTTGCGGGCGAAGGCGATCCTTACCGAACCAACAAGCGATTCAAGCTGCTGTCCGCAAATTACGACGCCAAACGCCTTTCCACCGCTTTTGACTCCGTAACGCTCTACGGCTACGATCCTGACCGCCGCGCCGACATTTACGGCAAAGTGGGAACTTCCGGGGTCAGCATCTGCACCTTGGATGATGTCAAAGTGCTTTACAGCGGCTTTGATCTCTGCGCGCCGAATACCTCTGTTTCCATGACCATCAACGGACCCGCGCCCATTATTCTTGCCATGTTTTTCAACACTGCCATTGAGCAGCAGGTGGACAAATTCAGGAATGAGCAGGGCAGAGAGCCTTCGGATGCGGAATATAAAAAGCTGAGAGATATGGTGTTGAGCAATGTCCGCGGCACGGTTCAGGCGGATATTCTCAAGGAAGATCAGGGACAGAATACCTGCATCTTTTCCATTGACTTTGCGCTCAAGATGATGGGAGATATTCAGGCGTTTTTCATCGAGAACAATGTCCGAAATTTTTATTCTGTTTCCATTTCGGGTTATCACATTGCCGAAGCCGGGGCAAATCCCATTTCTCAATTGGCTTTCACGCTCGCCAACGGTTTTACTTATGTGGAATATTATCTGTCCCGCAACATGCCGATGGACAGTTTCGGTCCCAATCTGTCTTTCTTCTTTTCCAACGGCATGGATCCCGAATATACTGCCATCGGCAGAGTGGCGCGGCGGATATGGTCTGTTGCCATGCGGGATAAATACGGCGCGTCCCCGCGTTCCCAAATGCTGAAATATCATATTCAGACATCAGGACGCTCGCTGCACAGTCAGGATATTCAGTTTAACGATATTCGGACGACGCTTCAGGCGCTGTGCGCGATTTACGACAACTGCAACAGCCTTCACACCAACGCGTTTGACGAGGCGATTACCACGCCGAGCCGTGAATCTGTGCGCCGCGCGCTGGCGATTCAACTGATTATCAACCGGGAATGGGGCTTGAACAAAAATGAAAATCCGCTTCAGGGCAGTTTCATTGTGGAAGAGCTGACCGATCTGGTGGAAGAGGCGGTTCTTGCGGAGTTTGACAAGATTACCGAGCGCGGGGGCGTGCTGGGTTCTATGGAAACCGGGTATCAGCGGAGCAAGATTCAGGAAGAATCTATTTATTACGAGGTGTTGAAACACAGCGGAGAATATCCCATCGTCGGCGTCAATACTTTCCGTGACCCGGATGCTGATAATTCGGACCTTACGGAAACCAATATAGAACTGGCACGGGCAACCGATGAGGAAAAAGAATCGCAGTTGAAGCGGCTTGCGGAGTTCCAGAAGCGGAATGAAAACGAAGCGCCGGCTGCGCTGGCGCGTCTCCAGAAAGTCGCGCTTTCAGGAGAAAATGTTTTTGCCGAACTGATAAATACAGTGCGGGTCTGTTCGCTGGGACAGATCACGCAGGCATTGTATGACGTGGGCGGCAAATATCGGCGGAATATGTAAGTTTCTCGCAAAGCACGCAGAGGGCGCAAAGAATTAAATATTTATTTTATAAAAACCTTTGCGTCCTCTGCGTTCTTAGCGTTCTTTGCGAGAAACTTTTATTTCTCGCAAAGCACGCAGAGGGCGCAAAGAATTAAAGATTTATTTTATAAAAACCTTTGCGTTCTTTGCGAGAAACTTTCAGAAAGCAAAATATGACTGACGAAGCACATTACCGAAAATTGGAAAAGATGTATCTGTCTGCGCCCTGCAACGAATATTACGCGCCGCGTATTTCCATTTCCGAGGCCCGGGCGGAAATCCTGATTCCGATTCAGGAGAAATTTTTTCACACCGGGGGCGCGGCGCACGGAACGCTTTATTTCAAAGCCCTTGATGACGCCACCTTTTTTGCCGTAAATTCTCTTGTGAAAGATGTGCTTGTGCTGACGGTGAATTTTACGCTATATTTGACGCGTCCCGTTTCAGGAGGAGAGATAAAATCTGTGGGAAAGGTGGTTCATGCGTCAAAGAATTTATTCATAGCGGAAGGCTTGCTGTCTGATTCAAAGGGGCGGGAAATCGGACGGGGCACCGGCAGTTTTATGAAAGGCAAAGTCAAACTCTGTCCCGAAGTCGGATATGGTTAAGCAGTGTCCTGCCTGTATTGTCTTTATTTTTTCAATCCGGAGTGCTGAAATGAAATTTTAGCACAATCAAATACAGATGCTAAAATTTCGCTTCGCTCATTTCAGCACTCCGGATAAAAAATATTATAGTGATCCACTTTCGGTTTTTTACGGCATATTTTTTGCATGTACGCCGTACTCGGCTTTCGGATATCCGTCTGTGTGCGTCTGTGTGTGTCTGCGGCAAAAAAACCAAAAGTGGATCAGTATATTATGGGTTACCCGCGTCCCTGTGAAACGGCGCAAGAGGTAAGGTTTAACCATGCACAAAGTCTTTGTTTACGGCACATTGAAAACCGGGCATAGCAATCATCATTTTCTGGAAGGATTCACCGGCATCAAAGCGTGGGCGGAAGGAATTGTTATTCATGCGGGCAGCAGGGGCATACCTTTTGCGATACGCGGGGACGGCAGAGCAGCGGGAGAGGTTTACGAAGTGGATGAGCGCACACTCACCGCATTGGACGCGCTGGAGAGTCATCCCCGCTGGTATTACCGAGAAATGACAACGGTTTGTCTCGCTGACGGAAGGGAAATTCAGGCATGGATTTATCTCAATGATGAGGCATCTGATTATCCGCAAGTGCCGGGGAATGATTGGCAGACAAACGTCTGAACCCTGATTCACCGGATTAAAGGATTTTCCTGATTTGTGTTTATTTCTCGTTACGAGGTTCTGCCTCCCAACGGAAAAGGAGAAAAAATTACAAGATTTTAAAAAAAACTCAGATACTCCGGCGTCTTCAGAATTTCATTTATCCTGCTTAAAATTATTTTCATCATCTTTTTAAAAAGTTAAACATCAAAATTGATATTGTCAGACAGGGGAATAATAAAATCAGAAGAAAAAATGTTGATTTTAAACAGACGATAAGCTATATTTCGGGTTTGAAAAATAAGATTTGACAAGTTTAGGAGTTACGCAGTCGGATTTTTTTTTATCTGAAAAATGAACCGCAAATGACGTAAAGTTTTAAAATATATCTTTGCGAAACTCTGCGGTTTACTTTGCGAAACTCTGCGGTTAAAAAAAAGCAGGATTCAACCGCGTAACTCCTAAACTTTTTAAAAAGTTACCAAATTTCATTCTATCCTTATTTTTTTAAGAATATTGTGCAGAATTGAAAGGGAAATATGGTAAAGTTAGGGATTATCGGCGGGTCCGGGCTGGACGATCCTCAAATTCTCCGGGATGCAAAAGAAATAAAGATTGATACCCCTTACGGTCCCCCGTCTTCCGCGCTGACTGCCGGCAAAATCAGCGGCGTTGACACGGTGCTTTTAGCAAGGCACGGCAAAGGACATATTCTCAGCCCCACGCAGATCAATTACAGGGCAAATATCACGGCGCTGAAATCACAGGGCGTGACGCATATCCTTGCCACCACCGCCTGCGGCAGCCTGAGGGAAGACATCGCCAGAGGGGATTTGGTCATTCTGGATCAGTTTATTGATTTTACAAAGCACAGAAAAAACACCTTTCACGAATCTTTTGAAAAGGGCATTGAGCATCCGATAGTGGCAGACCCTTTTGA
>JAIFKL010000291.1 GCA_020049595.1 Desulfobacteraceae bacterium | reverse complement strand
ATGTAGTCATTCATCCCCGCGTCAAGGCACTTCTGACGATCTCCTGCCATCGCATGGGCAGTCATGGCGATGATGGGGATCCGCTCACCTCTCCCCCCGGCCCCGACCTCACCCCCCGGCCCCCTCTCCGAAGGAGAGGGGGAGTGAGGCGGGGTTTCCCATTCCCGAATGACCCGCGTGGCTTCAAGCCCGTCCATTTCCGGCATCTGCACATCCATCAGGATGGCATGATAAGATTTTTCTTTCACTGCTTTGACTGCCTCCGATCCGTTGACGGCGGTATCCACTGTGATGCCTGCTGTTTGCAGTATCTCCGCCGCAACACGGCGGTTGATCGGATGATCTTCCACAAGCAGTACCTGAATGCCCGAAAACCCGGAAACACGGAATATCTCTCCGTCTTCTCTGTCAAGCGAGGCGGTCTTGCAGCCGAATATCTCCAAAATCGTATCAAGAAGCTGCGACTGCTTGACCGGCTTGATGAGATAACTTTCCACGCCGGCTTCTTTTGCCCGGCGAATATCTTTTTCCCGTATATAGCCGCTGATAATGATGATCGGCGGCGGATTTCCGAGCGGATGCTTTTTGATTCTCTCGGCAGCCGTGATGCCGTCTATGCCCGGCAGCTTGTAATCCATGATGATCAGGTCGAAGAAGTGAGAAGTGAGAAGTGAGAAGTGAGAATTATATTTCTCACTTCTCAATTCTTCATTTCTCAATTCGTACAGAGACAATGCCTCCTCCGCAGATACTGCCGTCGTTATCTGCATCCTGAAGGACTCAAGCTGTTCCTTCAATATCATCATCACTGTCTGATTGTCTTCCACCAGAAGAACTTTTAAGTGAGAATTGAGAATTGAGAATTGAGAATTATATTTCTCATTTCTCACTTTTTCATTTCTCACTTCTTTGAATCGGGCAGTAAAATAAAATGCGCTCCCTTTTCCGGGCGTGCTTTCCACCCATATCGTACCGCCCATCATCGTCACAATCCGTTTGCAGATCGCAAGTCCCAGACCGGTTCCGCCGTATTTGCGTGTCACCGAACCGTCTGCCTGTACAAATGCCTCAAAAAGCTTTTCGCAAACATCCGGCGCAATGCCGATGCCGGTATCCCGCACGCAGAACAGAAGTTCGATTTCTCCCGGGGTTGTCAAAATTTCATTTTGACACTCCGGAGCAGACAGTGAAACGGCCCGGCTTAAAACAGATAAATCCGTTCTACAGTCCGGAGGCTCTGTCAAAATTTCATTTTGACACTCCGGAGCCGGGGCAGACGGCTCCGAGCCGCGAGCGTCAGCGAGTGATCCGCTTGCTGACGCTCGCGGCTCTGTCAAAGTTTCATTTTGACACTCCGGATCAGATAGTAAAACGGGTTTTAAACCCGTTCTACAGTCCGGAGTGCTAACATTTTGACACTCCGGATCAGATAGTGAAACGGCCCGGCTTAAAACAGATAAATCCGTTCTGCACTCCGGAGCCTGTACCCCGATCTTCTGTATCCGAATACATATCTCGCCGTTATTCGTGAACTTGAAGGCATTGGAAGTCAGATTTGTCAGCACCTGACGCAGACGGAAAGGATCGGAGACAAGCCGTTCAGGCACATCCGAATCAATATCAACAATTAATTCGGAAGATTTTTCCGCTATTTTCTCAAAAAAAATGTCGCAGACTTCTTTAACAACATCTCTGACAGAAAAGGGAATATTTTCAAATTCAAGCTTGCCTGCCTCAATCTTGGAAAAATCAAGAATGTCGTTGATGACTCCCAGCAGAGAGCGGGCGGATATTCGGATGATGTCTAAATATTCACGCTGTTTGCGATTCGGATTCGCACTCATCGCCAGTTCGCAGGTGGCAATAATGCCGTTCATGGGCGTGCGGATTTCATGACTCATGTTGGCAAGAAATTCGCTCTTGGCAAGATTGGCAGCCTCTGCATTCTTTGCCATTGTCTGAGAATAAGCTATGGCCTCCTCCAACTGCCGGTTTGCAACTTCCAACTGGGCAGTACGCTGGGCAACCCGCTGTTCCAGTTCCTCATTGAGTCTGCGAAGCGATTCATCTGCCCGTCTGCGCTGAATCAGACGCCACATTCCCTGCATCATCAGGGTGATTTGGCGCACATCGGATTCGTCATAATCTTCCGGCTTGTTTCCCACGCCGGCAATGAGTACGATTTTGTCTCCCTCAAACACCGGAATGCCGAGATGACGAAGAATCGGAACATGGCCCCGGGGATAGCCTTTTTTCATCGGATTGGGCGCATTGTAGTTATTGGTGATTACAGGTCTGCGCTGCCTCAGCGATTCTCCCCACAAACCTGTTCTTTCCACGGGCCAGACCAGCGCAGGTTCCAGAAGATGGCACTGTGCGTTGGTTCTGGACGACCAGGCATGAACCGTTAGAAGCGTTTCGTTTTTGCTTGTAAATGCAATATAGCCGACTTCGCTTTTGGTCAGATGAACTGCTTTCCCGAGCGCAAAATCCCGAATATCCTGTATCGGCGACTCGGTCTTCTGGTTCAGTTCCAGCAATGCCTCCAGACGGGATTCATCGAGACGGAGCGCATCTTCCGCCTTTTTCAGCATCGTAATGTCTGTTGTCACCATGACCATCCAATCTTCAGAGGCAAACGTCAGAAGCCTTGCGGAAACAAGACATCTCAGCATCCTGCCGTCTTTCTTTTTCATATATGTCTCAAAGCCTTTTATCTCCTTTTTCTCTTTTACGACTTCAATGATATGCGCCATATCCTCGGGACGGACAAAGAGACTGAGTTCAAAAGCAGTTTTCTCCGATGCTGCCTCGGCGATGTAGCCGAATATCGCACAAAATGCCTCGTTGATCTGAATGAGATGTCCGTCTGCCATGCGGATCATCATAATCGGGTCAGGCGCAGCCTCCAGCGTGCGCCGATACCGCTCTTCGCTCGCATGAACTTCCTGTCTCAGTTCCTCAAGGGACTGATGCACACGGCTGTAAAGTTTGGCGTTTTCAATGGCAATGGCAGCGTGATCCGAGAGCATGGTAAAGAAAAATCGATCTGTCTCATTGAAGTCTGCCAGACGATGCCCCGAATCCACATAGAGGATGCCTGCCAGTCTCTCCCCGAAAAGCAGGGGCGAACACATCACCGCCTGAAGTTCGAGTTCTATAAGGCTTCCGGACACATCTGTATCTTCATTTCCGAGACTCATGAGAAATACGGTTTCTTTTTTTTCAACTGCCCGCCGGACAGCGGAATGGGACAATATGGATTCCCAGAAGTCATATTGTTTCAAAGGGATATTGTGGACCGCGCCGGTGTCCGGCAGGATGTTTCCTTTATCATCGGACAGGGCGATGAAACCCCGTTCCGCGCCCACAAGGCTGATCGCTTCCCTAAGCACGATGTTCAATATGTTTTCCAGACTGTCTAAAGAAATCATCCTGCCGGTGACTTCTTTCAGCCGCAGAAAGTCTTTTCTGTTCACCGTATTCCATAAACGGCTCATGATGTCGGCAACTTTTTCTTCCGAGCCGCTTTCATTCAGATAAAGGATGGTTACATCCGTGGAAAGATTGATTTTATCTCCCGATAACAGCCGCTTTCTCCTTATCTGCTCGCCGTTGACAAATACGTGATTGGTAGCGTTTCTGTCAATGACGGTGTAGGTGTTTCCTTCTCTGACAAGTAAAGCATGGGTCCGGGAGACCTTCGGCGCATCGAACACAATGTCATTTTCTGTTCCCCTGCCCAGACGGTATTTGTCTTGTTTAAGCGGAATCTGTCTTATAATTTTATCGCCTTTGATCTGAATTAACCGCTTCATCTGCAAACGCTCCAATAGTAAGGCGGGCATTTCATGCCCACCCTACACTTCGGTTTTTTCCGAATCCGTCTCTCCGATCTCGGTTTCTGTCTCAGGAGACCGGTTCCGATATGCTGTATTTTCATAGCATAAGTCTTCCGGATCCGCGTCTGTCTGAGTCGTCATATATGAGTCATTTTCAACAACTGTCCGGAAGCGCTGAGGGCTGAGGTTTGATGACCGAGGTTCAAGGTGCTGTCTCTGTAACCGGCAGTCTTCAATCCTCATTGCCGCCTGCCCCGCCTGATACTTGTTCTCTATGGAAAGAAAAATGTCTTTGGCGCGGATGAATCTCTGTTCCGCGGCTTGGGGCTGATGCTGCTCAAGATACAGCCTTCCCCGCAGTTTTTCGATAAACCCTTCCTGAACGGGATTATCCGAGGACTGAGCCAGATGCAGGCTCCGGTTCAGACAGGGTTCGGCAGCAGTGTAATTTCCTTTAATCATATTCATCTCTGCTTTTAATTGCAAGAACTGCATCTGATAAAGGGGATTTTCATAAACCCCGCTTTGGGTCAGTTTGCTTCCTTTTTCAATATATTCCGAAGCTTTATCAATATTTCCGCTTCCGAAACAGGCGCGGGCAAGATAAATGAATCCTTCCGGGTAGGAATTGTCGGGCCCCTCTGTTTCTTCCAATTGAAGAAATTTCTCAAGATTTTCTGCGGCTTGTGTATAATTTGCCTGCGTCAGACACAGAATCCCCCGAAACAGCCATGACAGCCGCAGTTGATAGGGATCAGGGCTTGCCTGCACTTTTCCGATATGATTTTCCAACTGGGAAAATTCGCCGTGCTGCAATGCGGCATAAAGATAAGAATGGGAAATCCAGCATTCAAACCAGTAAATTTTCCCCATTTCACGGGACAGACACGCGGCAGTCTGTTTCCATTCCAGCAGATCGCTCCAGCGTCCGGTGAACGCCGCCCGCGCCGTGACTGCCGTGAGTGTGTGCCAGTAAACCGTCATGTCGGATTTTCCTTGGAGCATCAACTGACGGATTTTTTCCACATTTGCCATTTCCACGGGGCAGCCGAGATAGGCGCGGGCTTTCTCACGCCAGAACAATGCCCATGAATAGGCAGACCACATCTCAGCAACCAAGGTATCAAGCTGTTTTTCAAATATCTCAATAGCGGTGCAGGCATGGTCAAAGCAGTCTTTCTGAAAGCCCTGATACCAGTCTCCGAGACATACACCCGCGCCGTAAAGCACTGCCCATGAAAGCGTGCCTTCACGCACATTGCAGGTTTCAATGATTTCAGGCAGTTTATCCCTTGCGGCTCGGTAATTGCCGCTGATGCAGGCTGATACCAGATATGAAAGCGACAGGCTGAAAACTTTTTTCAAATTCCTGTTTTCAGTATAAAAATCAATAGCTTTCTGAAGCCAGCGCAGGCAGGTCGCCGCGTCAATCCACGCCGCGCTTGAAAGCTGCGCCGCTTTTTCGTAAATGGGGTAAGGGGTAGCGGAAACATCCCCCCTGCCCCCCTTCAAAGGGGGATTTCCGGCGGTTTCCAGAAAATGCACTACGGTTCGGTAATGTTCAAAGGCTTCCCATTCCGCATGGTTCTGTTCTGCGGCTTCGGCTGCCAGCAAAGCATATCTGACAGCTTTTTCCGGATCCGGCGCCTCGGCAAAATGTCGGGCAATTCTGGCAACAAGTTTTTTATCAGAATCGGAGCCGGGAGCGTGAGCGGCAGTCCTGATTTTTATAAATGAGTGTCCGCTCGCTGATATTCGCGGCTCTGACAAAGATGAGATTTTTTTTTCAAGAAATTCTCCGGCTTTCCGGTGATATTCGCTTTTCTGCGCGTCTGTCAGACCTGCGTAAAGTACGGTTCGGATTTTGTCATGGGCAAACTGATACCCGCGGTCTGTCTTTATCATCATCTGGTGACGCATCAGTTCATCTCCCGCCGAGAAAAGCAGGCTTTCATCATATCCGGATACCGACTGCCAGCTTTCAAGATCAAGGTCGTCTCCGAGAACAGCCGCAGCGCGGGCAAGCTCCATCGCTTTCTCACTCACCCGGGACATTCTCAGATGCAGGCGCTCTTCTATCTTGGCAGGCAGAGGCAGGGCATTCAGATTCACCGGCTCTGACCATTGCCGGTTGAAATAAGTGCCTGATCTTGTCAGATGTCCTTCACCGATCATATACCTCAGCAGTTCGATCAGATCAAACACATTGCCCCCGGAATTTCGGAAGCAGTAAGCCGCAAATTCTTCGGAAACCGCGGAGGGATAAAGCAGATTTTCAATCAGTTCTACGACCTGATGCTGGCTCAGGGGCGCAAGCTGCATGTATTCGGTGAGTTCTTCCTCAATCGTGTGCCACAGCGGGGAAGTTTTCTCTGTCTCGTCATTCCTGAAACCCGCGACCGTCAGCATGTTGAATTTTTCTTTTTTCCGAATCAGATCGTTCAATATCTGCAACTGCTTCATATCTCTTAGGTGCAGATCGTCAATGAACCATATTGCCGGGGATTCCCGCGTGAAAGCCGCGATATGTCCTGCAAGCGTGTCGGCAGCCTCTTTTTCCGATTTCCAATCTCCGATCTCCGATTTCCACTCCTGAATCCCCTCCAGCGCAGCCATTGTTTTCATCTCATGCAGCAGTCTTGTTTTTCCCATGCCTTCGGGCGAGCCGATGAACAGCGAAACACTTTTTCCGCTTTTCAATTCATTGAGACAATGAGAGAAACGGGCGATTTCTGCGGCTCTGCCCACTAATTTGCTGCTGTATAAATAGCTCTGCCGCAATTCTGTTCCGAGGTTGAAAAATATCCGCTGCCCGGTTTTTTCAGTTATATGATACAAATCTTCGGCAACTTCCGCACAGTTCCGATAACGCCGGTCTTTGTCTTTTTCCAGCAGTTTCATAATAAGCGCATTCAAATCAATCGGAATGTCATGCCGGATGCCCGCAGGTTCCGCGGGAGTCTGTTTCAGATGTCCGAGCAGGATTTCTTTTCTGGTTCCGGTAAAAGGGCGCTGTCCGGTCAGAAGTTCGTATCCGATAACGCCCAGCGAATAAAGATCGGTGCTTTCGTCAATGACGCCCCCGGTAATGACTTCCGGCGCCATATAGGAATAGGTCCCCGATATTTTGGCTGAAGCCTGAATGCCCAACTGACTCATCAGACCGTAATCCAACAGCCTGACCGAGCCGTCATCCAACCGTTTGATATTGTCGGGTTTCAGGTCCCGATGCACATACAGACGGGAATGAATATATGCCAGCACATGACACAACTGAATCAGCATATCCGCAATTTCCGGCACAGAGAGATCGGGCAGTTCGGACAGGGTTTTTCCCGGAACAAATTCCATGAGGATCATCGGAATGTTTTTTGAACATAATGCAAAATCAAAGACTTTTACAATGTTCGGATGCCGAAATTCGGACATGATGCGGAATTCGTTTTTGAATCCGAGTATGCCTGCCTCTCCCCGGCTGAAATCGGATAAGTCGGATAAATCAGATTCCATATAACGCCGCCTTAATATTTTTAACGCAAGATGTGACCCTGTGAGCGTATCACAGACTTTATACACATTGCCCATGCCGCCGTGTCCGATTTTTTCCAAAATTTCATATCGTTTTCCGAAAGGCGATGTTTCGTAAAGTTCCACGCTGTCTGACTCCTTTAACAACAAAGTTTCTTTAAGAAATTTCGTTTCTCTCCCGAAGATTTTCTTTCTTGCTTTTTCAGTTGTTTTGTTATATAAAAAATTAAGTCTGGAATTTGACAATTTTTCAAAAGTTGTCAAATCTTAAATCTCGTTACAGCGTCCGAGCAGGAAGCGCGAGCGACCGTATTTTGTCTTATACTAATTCGCTTTCAAAAACAGTGTTCTCCGTATCTGATTTCAGCCGGGCGCTTTACGGTCTGCTCCGTAAAACCGCTTTGTTTAAGCGATTTGAATCTGTTTTCAGCCGGGGCGCTTTACAATCTGAATATTCTCTGTAAAACCGCTTTTCAAGCGGTTTAAGCGATTTGGAAAATCGCTTTACGGCATGGAAAGACAGATATTTGAAAGCGAATTGGTATTATCCTTGTCCGCTCGCTGACGCTCGCGGCTCCGAGCCGGGGAGCGTGGGAACAGGAAAAAGGGGCGGAAATGAAATTTTTGCACTCCGGTTGATGTTTAACTCCCCCTTTCTTTATTCCATAAGAAGGATAAAAAAGTCAATGGGGTAAAAAGAGTATTTTTTAAGGGCAAAAAAATATTGAAGTGAAAAACAAGGAGATGAGATGATGAAAATTCAACGATGTTGTATGCTGATGCTGGGAATGCTGATAGCGGGAATATTTGTGTTTCCCCTGTACGGTGCGTCGGCGCAAAACCTTAAACCTGTGCTGATTCTTGCCGATGTGTCCGGGTCCATGCAGGATGATACGGAAGGCTATTATCAGAACGACCGGAATCCTGAAGACAGGGCAAAAGTTTATGTTCTCAAAGAACTGCTGCTCAGAATGAGTCCGGAACTTTCCTGCGATAGCGGCATTTACCGATTCCGATACCTGTCCGGCGACAGCAGGATGTATGAAATCTTTATGCCGATAGCCGCATATACACACCGAGACAGAGCGGAAAAGATTCAGAAGGAATTTGCCGCAGATTACGCGACGTTCAACCGGCGCACGCCCATAGCAGACATGTTGCGCCAGTCGGATGAGCAGGAACTCGGAAAATTGAAGGGCAGAATAACGCTGCTGCTGATTTCAGACGGCAGGGAAAGTTTTTATGACCCTGAAGACAAAAAAGGTCCCCTCACGACGCTTCGCGGTCTCAAGGAAAAATACGGTGCCGAACTCACAGTGCATACAGTTTTCGTGCCGCAGAAATTAGAGACTGACGATGCTGATAAAAAGGGAAAAGAGTTGTTGGAAAATATGGCAAAGGACGGAGAGGGACGCTGTTTTTACGCTCCGGAACTGCTGAAAAATCCCGAAGAGATCACAGCACTTTGCGATTTGCTCTGTGAGAAAAAAGCCCGGGAAGTCATAGCCGCTCCGCCTGTTGCCGAGCCGGAACCGGAAAAACCCGCTGTTGCGGCTGCTGTCACGCCGGCAAGTCCTTCGGATGCAGACGGAGACGGTGTATATGACGAGCAGGACGAATGCCCGGACACACCCCGCGGTGCGCGAGTCAATATCAAAGGCTGCTGGGTGCTGGAAGGACTGCTCTTTGCTTTTGACAAGTGGGATATTCGTCCGCAATATTACCCGAATTTAGATGAAGTTGTCGTTATCCTGAAGAAAAATCCGAGCATTAAAGCGGAAATTCAGGGACATACAGATAATAAGGGAACTGCGGCATATAATGAGAAGCTTTCCCGCAAGCGTGCAGAATCGGTGAAGGCATATCTCGTGAAAAAGGGAATCGAGCCGCAACGGCTGACGACTTCGGGTTACGGCTTCACAAAACCGGTTGCGCCCAATAAGACAAAGGAAGGCAGGGCATTGAACCGGCGGGTAGAACTGAAACCGATTTGGTAACCGGATGCAAAAAATCTCTCGCAAAGCCCGCAAAGGTCGCAAAGGTTTTTTAT
>JAIFKL010000359.1 GCA_020049595.1 Desulfobacteraceae bacterium | reverse complement strand
CCTTTGTGATTCGTATAGGTTTCAAGGGCTTTTTTCCAGGGCCAGACTTTGTTGAGAGAGCCGACCATCAGACCTGTCAGCATGGCAATGGTGATGTCATGAAATCGCTTCAGCATCCAGTTGAGCAGATGCGAAAAAGATAAAAGCCCCACAACCGCTCCGCTTATAAATGTAATAATAATAATAAGTTTGAAGCTGTTCAGCGCAGTCATCATATATTCATATTTTCCCATCAGCAAAAGAATGAAACTTCCTGAAATCCCCGGCAGAATCATGGCGCAGATCGCAATCGCTCCGCAAAGAAAAATAAACCATAATGCGGCGGTGGTTTGGGTTGGCGTGACAACCGTAATATAATATCCGAAGAATATGCCCGAAAGCCCTCCGATAATGACCGGCAGATTCCATCGGCTTATTTTTCTGCTTACCAGCGCCGCCGAAGCGAGAACTAAGCCGAAAAAGAATGCCCAGAGCATTTCGGGATAATATTTCATCCAGTATAGAATCAGTCTGGAGAAGGAAAGAAAAGAAGTTCCGATGCCGGAAAGCAGCACGACCAGAAAAATGCCGTTGATATGTTTCCATAAGCCTTTTATGTCCGCTTTGAACAACAAAGCAACCGCCGTGCCGTTAAAGGAACGGATAGCATCTAAAAGTTCCTGATAGATTCCTGAAATAAAAGCAATTGTCCCGCCCGAAACCCCGGGTATGACATCTGCCATGCCCATTGCCACACCTTTAAGATAAAGGATAATATAATCTTTTAATGTTCTCATCGTTTTTTTTTACACACCTTTTTTATTTCCATCCGTGTTCGCCCACGAGTTTTACAAATCTGCATCCGCCGAGACTTGTTGTATGAATTCCGTCTTCGTCTTTATATAATTTGATCAAGTCCTGCGTATATTGATTTCCGACCGGAATGACCATGCGCCCGCCCACCGCAAGCTGCGCCACCAGCGGTATGGGAATTTCCGGCGCGCCGGCAGTCACGATAATGGCGTCAAAAGGGCTTTCGTCTTTCCAGCCGCAGGTCCCGTCGGAATATTTGGTCACAATGTTGTGATAGCGGAGCCGGTCAAACAGCTTTCTTGTTTTGATAAAAAGCGAATTTATCCGCTCCACCGTATAAACCCGAAATACAATTTCTGCCAGAATTGCCGCCTGATAGCCTGAGCCGGTTCCGATTTCAAGCACCCGGTCATCTTCGTCAACCTGAAGCGCCTGCGTCATTTCCGCGACAATATAAGGCTGCGAAATGGTCTGCTGTTCTCCGATGGGAAGCGGAAAATCCCCGTAAGCCTGATCTGTCAGCGCCTCGCTGACAAAAAGGTGTCTGGGAACTTTACGGACTGCCGCAAGGACTTTCGGGTCTGTTATCCCTCTTGCCTCAATCTGGCGCCTGACCATTTCTTCACGCTGGCGTGTATATTTTACCTCATCCTTTTCCATAAATGCAATTTAACAAAGTGACAAGATTCCGTCAAGCATTTAGGACTTGAAAACAGAAATGATTTTTGGCAGAATGAGAAAATGAATACGACAAGACACCTGATTATATCCGTCTTTATATCCCTGCTCATCGGACTGCTCGGAATTTTGGGATATATGCTGATTGAAGGCTGGGGTTTTCTGGATGCAGCCTACATGACGGTCATTACCCTTGCCACTGTGGGATACGGAGAAGTTCATCAAATCAGTAAAATCGGACGTATCTATACCATGTTTCTGATTGTGATCGGCGGCGGTTTCTGCGTGTATGTCGCCGGTCTTGCGGTTCAGTTCATGGTGGAAGGACAAATCAGAGCCATTTTGGGGAGAAAAAGATTGAACAGAAAGATTAACCGTCTTAAAAATCATTACATTATATGCGGTTACGGCCGTATCGGCAGGGTGCTTTGCGGAAAATTAAGCGGAAAGCCCGTTGATGTGGTCATCATTGAAAAAAACCCCGCGCTGGTTCCGACGATGGAGGAAGACGGGGTTCTGTATGTGTCCGGCGACGCGGCGGATGAGGCGAATCTCATAAAAGCCGGAATCGAAAGGGCAAAATGTCTCGTTGCGGTGCTGGCAACGGACATTGACAATGTGTATCTGGTGCTGACCGCAAGACAACTGCATCCTGATCTTTACATCATCGCGCGGGCAGGCACTCAGGAAGCAAAAACAAAATTGCGGGCTGCCGGCGCCAACAAGGTTGAATCGCCTTATGATATGGGTGCCGTGAGCATGGCGATGCGGATTCTGCGCCCCACGGTGACCAGTTTTCTCGACCTTGCGCTTGCCCAAAGCAATAAAGACATACAGATGGAAGAAATCCCGGTAAGCGCATCTTCCCATCTGGTGGATGTCATGCTGAAAGATTCGGGTATTCGGCAGAAATATAATCTCATCATCATCGCCATCAAAAAGTCTGACGGCAAAATGCTGTTCAATCCTTCTTTTGATGCGACCATCACCCTCGGCGACACCATCATCGCGGTGGGAGAAGGCGCCAACCTTCAGAAATTGGAAAAGATATTGAATCCGTGATGTATCCCCATCTCTCCTTCGGGGAGAGGTCCGGGGTGAGGGGGAGAGAAGAACCGCATAACTATCAGGTGGGCAGCAAGCTGCCCACCCTACCGATGTACAGCTATGCTGAAACCTTATATCTTATAAATGATCCGTTCATCCGTGATGATGATGTCCACATGCTTGTCGTGGGACTGCATGGGAACCTGAGGGACAATCTGAAATTCCAGCGCAAGCGCGACTTTCCGGGTGGTGCCGGGCAGTTTGGGAATCAGCCTGTCATAATACCCTTCCCCGATGCCGAGCCTTGCCCCTTTTTCGTCAAAAGCAATCCCCGGAACAATGGCAATGTCAATCCGTTCAATGGGAACTGCTTTGCATTTCTCCGCGTTCGGTTCGAGATTTCCTCTGGGACCCGTTTTCAAATCTGTTTCAAGATTGTCAATCTTCATAAATTTCAGTTTTCGTTTTTCTTTGTCAAACGCGGGAAGCACAACAATCTTTTTATAAGTAAAACACCTTCTTAATATTCCATGGCTGGGGACTTCGCTGCTACAGGCGGTATAGAGCAGAGGGACTTTTGCTTCCATAAAATTGGCGAACTCAAAAAGACGGTCTTCCACTCTTTTTATTTTTTCCGCCAATTCTTTTTTGGAAAGCGATTCCAATGATTTCGCGACACTGTTGCGAATGTCACGTTTTCTTTCTTTAATTTCCTCCATAGATATTCTCCCGGGTAAACATTTTTAATGCTGTTAGGAGTTACGCTTATGGAATTTCAGCATCGTAAAAATGAACCGCAAAGTTACGCAAAGTTCCCCGCAAAGTTATGCAAAGTTTCAAAATATATCTTTGCGGAACTCTGCGGTTTACTTTGCGAAACTCTGCGGTTAAAAAAAATCAGGATTCAACTGCGTAACTCCTATCTGTTTTATATACAGAAATTCATGATAAAAGTCAAGTTGTAATAATCATTGACGAAAAAAATGCTACATGATACATATCTTTAATATTTTGTTCTGTTTATTTTTATTAATCTTAATATATTCGGAAATATAGGGACTATTATGCTGGAAATCAAGTTTGTAAGACAAAATTTGTCGGAAGTGCAGCAGTCGCTTTCCACACGGGGAGGCGCTGCAAATCTTGAAAATTTCAAAGAATGTGAGGAAAAACGCAGAGAACTTCTTTTTGAGGTCGAAGAATTGAGGCATCGCCGGAATGTTGTTTCCGAAGAAATCGCAAAGATGAAAAAACAGGGGGAAAATGCTGAAAGCCTTGTTCTGGAAATGCGGGATGTTTCTGTCAGAATTAAGGAATTGGAAAAATCCCTGTCGGAAAATGAGGAAGCTGTAAACAATATCATCATGTGCCTGCCGAATCTGCCGCACGCATCAGTCCCGCTGGGGAAAGATGCGTCTGAAAACAAGCTGGTGAAGCAGGTGGGAACACCCCGCCAGTTTGATTTTGAGGCAAAAGCGCACTGGACTTTGGGCGAAAACCTCAAGATTCTTGATTTTGAGAGAGCCGCCAAAATTGCCGGCGCACGTTTTCCGCTTTATTTCGGCGCGGGCGCAAAACTGGAACGGGCGCTGATTAATTTCATGCTTGATATTCACACAACCGAACACGGTTACAAAGAAATCCTGCCGCCCTTTATCGTCAACAGGAAGACCATGACCGGCACGGGTCAACTGCCCAAATTTGAGGCAGACCTTTTCAAACTGGAAGGATGGGATTATTTTCTGATTCCCACCGCGGAAGTGCCGGTCACAAACATTCATCAGGAGGAGGTGCTGGAAGAGGAAATGCTGCCGATTTATTATACGGCATATACGCCCTGTTTCCGCTCTGAAGCCGGTTCTTACGGAAAAGATACCAGAGGTCTGATCCGGCAGCATCAGTTCAACAAGGTGGAATTGGTAAAATTTTCCACGCCGGAACGCTCTTACGATGAATTGGAATCGCTTTTGGAGAATGCGGAAACAATTCTGAAACGTCTTGAACTGCCCTATCAGGTCATCACGCTCTGCACCGGCGATATGGGTTTCTCGGCTGCAAAAACGTATGATATTGAAGTCTGGCTGCCGTCTCAGGGCGTTTACAGGGAAATTTCATCGTGCAGCAATTTTGAGAATTTTCAGGCAAGACGGGCAAATATCCGATTCAGAAGAAAAGGCAAAAAAGGAACGGAATTGGTTCATACGCTCAACGGTTCCGGGCTTGCGGTGGGCAGGACATTTGCGGCAATTCTTGAGAATTATCAGCAGGCTGACGGTTCGGTGCTGATTCCCCAAGCCCTGAGACCGTACATGGGCGGGATGGAGAAGATATAGAACATCTTAAAGTAGAGCGGGTTTCAAACCCGCTTTACTGAAGATTATCACCGACAGGTTTAAGCCGCTGCCAAGCAGAGCGGGTTTCAAACCCGCTCTACAGATGGCGGAAAGGAAAAAACATGAAAATTGAAGATTTTCCGAAAGAAATTCAGCCTTTTGTTCTTCCCAAACAAAGAGGCGCAGAAATGGTTTACCGCTGTCTCGGATGCGACGCGGAATACGGCATTGAAAAACTGCTTTACACCTGTCCGGCATGTGGGCAGGTGCTTCTGATTTATGACAATAATTTCGAGCGATTGAAGAAAATTTCGGGAAAAGTATGGCATCGGATTTTCGATTATCGCAAAATGCTGAAAATTCCTGCATTAAGAGGGATTTATCTCTATCACGAATTTATCGGTCCTGTGATTCCGCTTTCTTCTGTTATCTGGCTCGGCGAAGGACATACGCCGCTGATAGAAGCAAATCAGATCATGCAGGAAAAGGCGGATGTGAAGTTTTATTTTAAAAATGACGGTCAGAATCCCAGTGCGTCGTTCAAAGATCGGGGCATGGCAAGTGCTTTGAGTTACATCAATTTTCTGATTCAGAAAGGGCATATTTCCGATGTGCTGGCGGTCTGCGCGTCCACGGGCGACACCTCTGCTTCGGCTGCGCTCTATGCTTCATATTTGAAGCCCCATGTCAAATCTGCGGTGCTGCTGCCTCACAAGAAAGTCACGCCCCAGCAACTTTCCCAGCCTTTGGGGAGCGGCGCGGCAGTGTTTGAAATTCCGGGCGTGTTTGACGACTGCATGAAGGTTGTGGAGGCTTTGGCGGAAAATTACAATGTCGCGCTGCTCAATTCCAAGAACGCGTGGCGGATTCTGGGGCAGGAGTCCTATTCTTATGAAATCGCACAGGATTTTGAATATGAGATGCAGAATAAGGTCGTGATTGTTCCCATCGGAAACGCTGGCAACATCACGGCGGTTATGAGCGGTTTTTTGAAATTTCATGAAGTGGGGCTTATCAATACGCTGCCGAAAATCATCGGCGTGCAGTCCGAACATGCCAATCCGGTTTTTTTATATTATCGTGAAAAAGACCCGAAAAAACGGAAGTTTGAGGCGGTCACGGTCAAGCCGAGCTGCGCGCAGGCTGCGATGATCGGGAATCCGGTTTCCATGCCCCGTGTCATTCATTTGGCGGATATGTACAACCGCAGAGCTGGCAAGCAGCGGGTTTTCTTTGTGCAGGTGACGGAGCAGGCAATCATGGACTGGGAACTGACCGCGAATCAGAACGGACACATTGCCTGCACGCACGGGGGCGAATGTCTTGCCGGTCTTGTGGACGCGAGAAAGCAGGGAATTATCAGAGAAGATGAAGAAGTTGTTCTGGATTCCACTGCCCATGCGCTCAAGTTTTCGGGATTTCAGGAAATGTATTTTGAGAACAAATTTCCGGCAGAATACGGCATTTCTCCCAAACCGGAATTGGTGAATGCGCCCACGCTGATGCGCCCCCAAGACCTTGAAAAAGTTCCGGCCCCGGGTAAACCGCTTGAAGGCGAGGATTTCAAGCTCTTTGTGAAACGGACATCTGAGGAGATTGCCAAAGCTTTGGATTTAAAGAAAATCTGTGCGGAAACATCCCCCTGACCCCCTTCAAAGGGGGATTTATGCTACAAATATATCGCTCCTACGGAGCTTCAATGCTCGAAATCATTACAGCCCCGTAGGGGCGATATATTTGTAGTTGACAGATTGCCGGATTCCGATTTATTATCCGCTAAAAATTGGAACAAAAAAATTTTACCACGAAAGCACGAAAAAAGGGAAAAGCACGAAAGGATCATTATGACCTTAGCGCCTTTCGTTTCTTTCGTGCTTTCGTGGTAAAGATTTTCGTGGTAAAGATTTTCGTGGTAAAATTGGAACAAAAAAATTTACCACGAAAGCACGAAAAAAGGGAAAAACACGAAAGGATCATTATGACCTTCGTGCCTTTCGTTTCTTTCGTGCTTTCGTGGTAAAGATTTTCGTGGTAAAAAAAAGGAGATTTCAATGAGACTTAGCTTACGAAATGTGACATGCCTTTTAATTCTGCTATGCGGATTGTTTGCGATGAATCTTCCGGCAGATGCGGCGGAAGTGGGCGGAATAATTAGCAGCAATGCCAAGTGGACAGCGGATCAAAGCCCCTATCTTGTAACCGGAAATATCCTGATAAAAAAAGGCGTTACGCTGGAAATCGAAGCCGGTGTGACCGTCAAATTCGCAACCGCGCCCATTGCCTCGGTGGGATATTTCATTCAGGTGGACGGCGCGTTGCAGGCGCGGGGAACTCAGGACAATCCCATTCTGTTTACGGCGGAAAACAAAGATAATCCTTGGGGTTGCATTGCATTCACAGACAGTAGCACAGATTGGAAAGAAGAAAAAGGCACGGGCAGCATTCTCAGCCATTGCATCATCGAATATGCCGGGAATCAGCAGGAAGCCGCGCTGATCTGCGTTTTGGCGTCTCCCCTGATTTCGGACAACACCATTCGCAACAATGTTTCCGGGGGCATCAAGACCGCCGGCGGGTTTCAGAAAATCGTCAATAATCTGATTCATGACAATACCTTGGGTATCAAACTTTCCTGCGAAGGCGCGCTGATAGAAAACAATTATCTCATCAGCAACCAGCAGGGACTTTATATAGATGAAAGCGCATATACCATTGAAATAAAAAACAATAGCATCATCGCTGTTTCATCTGAAGCTTACGGCGCGTGCATCGGCATTCATCTTTTTTATAATGCTATTGAAAACGCATCTGCATCGGAAATCGCAAAAAAGAAGCTGAACATACTGATTTCAAATAATCATCTTTCAAACACTGCGGGAAATGCCGTTGCGGTCACGGAAGAAGAAGCAGAAGCAAATTACGAACTTCACATAACAGGCAACAATATCGAAAATACCGAAGGAAAACTGGCAGTTGTTCTCTACAAATGGAAACATGAAAATCCCGCTCCCATTGACATGAGCG
>JAIFKL010000247.1 GCA_020049595.1 Desulfobacteraceae bacterium | reverse complement strand
ATAACTGCCCGTTCTGTTTATGAAAAAGTTGCGCCGGGGCAGAATTTTATCGTTGAGGTGATTTTCGATATTGCGCCCGGACATCAGTTGTATGCAAAAGAAACGTCCGTAACTGCATTGCCCTCGCAAGGGCTTCGTTTCGGCTCGGCAAAACCTGTCACGCCTGCGCTTGAAAAGCTTGATCCTTACAGGGGAAAAATCCCGATTTACAAAAAAAACGCAAGGTTTGAACTTCCGGCCACAGTGGAAAAATCCGCCGAATTGGGGACCAAAAGCATATTGCTGGTAGCGGCTTATCTGGGCTGCACGGAAACCGTCTGTTTTATGCCGGAAAAAGCGCATTTGGATCTGTCTGTTACGGTGGTTTCTGAAGCCGAAGCACTTGCTTCTCAAGCCCCGCGCCCGCCCGCATCGGACATGACATCGGTTGAGGAAAATCCCTTTCGGAAAATGGCGGACAGATTCGGTCCCTTGGGCGTGCTGATTGCCGCGTTTATATGGGGCTTTCTCGCAAGCCTCACGCCCTGCGTGTATCCCATGATTCCCGTGACGGTGAGCATCATCGGCGCTGGCAGCGCGGGCAGCACATCACGGGGTTTTCTCTTATCCGTGTTCTATGTGCTGGGAATGTCGCTGACTTATGCGGTTTTCGGCGTCATTGCCGCGTGGTCGGGCAGCCTGTTCGGAGAATACACCAACCACCCTGCCATCCGCATTGTCGTTTCCGCCGTATTCGTAGTTTTAGCCTTGAGCATGTTCGACCTTTTTTATATTCAGATGCCCTCGTCTGTTTCATCTAAACTCGGAGGACGAAAAAGCATCGGAATTTTCGGCGTGTTTCTGACCGGCGCGGCAGCCGGCGCGCTGGTGGGTCCATGCGTGGGGCCAATGCTCGTGGCAATGCTGGTCTATATCGCCGCGCTCGGCAGCAAAGTTCTGGGCTTTCTCATCATGTGGAATTTTGCGCTGGGCATGGGAATGCTCTTTCTTGTCATCGGCACGTTTTCCGGCGCGGCGACTTCTTTGCCCAAAGCCGGAGAATGGATGGAAAAACTCAAGCGCATCTTCGGCGTGCTGCTGCTTGCCGCAGCATTGTATTATATTGAACCGCTTTTGCCGGGCGCTGTTTTCATGCTGATAACCGGCGCATTTTTCATCGGCGTCGGCGTGTTTGCCGGCGCATTTGACGCGCTGCGCCCCGAATCAACAGGCAAAGACCGGCTCTGGAAAGCCGCAGGCATTGTATTTCTCGTGCTGGGCATCTGCTATGTGGCGAAATTCGCTGTGGAAGACGAAGGCGATGCTGTCCGTCAGAATATTCCTGAAATCGGCATTCAGTGGATGACAGACGAGGCATCTGCGCTGGCAAGAGCCGGCGCGGAAAAAAAGCCTGTTATCATGGATTTTTCTGCGGAGTGGTGCGCCGCGTGCAAGAAATTGGAGCGGGAAACCTTCACGAATCCGGCGGTTATCGCCGCATCAGGAAGATTTGTCTGCGTCAGGATTGACTGCACCAATACCGCAGACCCGATAGTCAGAGATATGCAGAGAAAATACAATATCATAGGGCTTCCGACAATTCTCTTTCTCAATTCGGAGGGGCAGATAGACCCGAATCAAAGCGTCACAGAATTTGTAAGACCTGCCGGGCTTCTGGAACGCATGAATAATATAAGGTAACATGAGTTTGACATATAACCCATTAAAATTCAAAAAGGAAAAATAAAAATGAAAGCAAAATACAGTATGACGCTTACAGCTTGTTTTCTTGTCTGTTTATTACTATGGATACCGAACAGTTGCACTTCTTCAGACAAAAAGAGTTCTTCGAGTCCTGTCAAGTGGTATTCTTATAAAGAAGGCTTGGCTGCCGGGAAAAAAGAGAAAAAAAATATGCTGATTAATTTCTACGCGGACTGGTGCGGTTTTTGCAAAAAAATGGACAATGAAACTTTCAAAGATACGCCGGTAGTCAATTATCTGAATGAAAATTTTATTTCCATAAAAGTAAACAGTGATAAAGAACAGCAGATTGCAACAGATTTCTATGTTCAGGGGCTTCCCACGATGTGGTTTATTTCCAATGAGGAAGAAAGGCTTACCAGCCTGCCGGGCTATGTTCCCGCGGACCGGCTGCTTCCGTTGCTCAAATTCATTCACACGGAAAGCTACAAAAAAATGAAATTCAGCGAATTTCTGAAAGGCAAAATGTAGGGAAAATTGAGAATTGAGAATTGAGAAATTAATTCTCAATTCTCAATTCTCAATTAAAAAGGGGGTTTATTTTGAAAATCAAAAAATTATCTTTAAAGAAAGCCTTGTTTGCTTTTATGCTCAGTATTGCTGCTTTATGCTGCGATTCAGTCTTTGCGGCAGTGGAAGTTATTGTTGAAACGCCGGAGGGCGGGCAAATTGAGCCGAGCGGCAAAGTTGAAGTCGCTGACGGCGTGATAAAAGAGTTCAAACTTTATCCGAGTCAGGGATATGTTCTCAATGATCTTCAGTTGGAAACTGCAAATGCCGGTTCCAAAACATCGGTAAAAAGTTACGTCATTAATAATACTTACAATTTCGGGGGCGGCGCTGCGGATCACAAACTTTATGTGAGTTTCAAAAAAGGCGTTCAGTATCATATCAATGCCGAAGCCGGAACCGGCGGAACCATAACGCCGGCTGGCGATGTGCCGGTGGATGAGGGGGTAAACCAGACATTTGCTGTTGATCCTGATGAAGGCTACAGCATTGCGGACGTGACAGCAGATGATGTTTCTCTGGGCGCAGTTTCCGCCTATACTTTCGAGAATGTCGCTGCCGATGGGCATAAAATCCGTGCAAGCTTTGTCAGACAGTATGCGATAAATGTTACGCCCACGGAAAATGCAGACATCTCTCCGGATGATGCCGTGCTGAATGTGAATGAAGGCGCAAATCAGATACTTATGATAAGTCCGAAACCCGGATTTGAAGTCTCGGATGTGACGGTGGATGAAAATTCTGTAAAAGACAAGGTTCAGACAGATGATAAAGGGGCGATAACTTACACATTTGAAGCGGTCAGTGCGGATCACAGCTTTGCCGTAACGCTTGTTCAAAAGCATAACATAAAGGCAAGCGCAGGCAAACACGGAAAGATAGAACCGGCAGCAGATGTTGTAAGGCACGGAACTGACAGCAAAACTTTCAAAATCATACCGGATCAGGGATATGCGATTGCCGGTATTACCGTTGACAAGGCTGCGTGTGAAATAAAAGGCGCAACTTACACTTTCAAAAATGTCACTGCGGATCACAGCATCCATGTTGCCTTTAAAGATCGCCGGGACGCCAACGGCGACGGAAAATTGGGCATAAACGATTTGTATCATGCTGTCAAATCGCTCATTACAGGCGATGAGAACGTGACTTTAAAAGATGCAATTGATATTTTTAAGATAATGACCGGGCTGGCAAGCCAATAATTTTTTTTAAAAAAAAGCGGAATTTTTTCGGTTCCGCTTTTTTACCTGCCGGAAATGTTGCGCCGAATGAAAATATATCCTTCATGTCTCAAGCAGATGATCATAAATACAGATTCGCCGAGACCGCCGGAAAATTCGGCTTATCAGCCTACCTGTGTGTTTCTGCTGCTTTTTGACAAAGAAAAAAATAAAGATAAAAAACAGGAACCTTATATTCTTGCCATTCAGAAAACCGACACTGAAGGCTACCCCTGGCGGAATCAGGTGGCGCTTCCGGGCGGGCATGTGGATGAAACAGATTCAAGCCCTGTTGACGCTGCTTTCCGTGAGCTTGAAGAAGAGGTGAATATTTCCAGAGATCAGGTGGAATTTATCGGCTCCATGGGGCATTTTCCCACAATGAAATCCAAAGTCATTGAAGCATTTGTGGGACTTTGGAACGGAGAAGGCCCGGTTCACTATGATTCATCGGAAATTGCCAGAGTGCTTGAAATTCCTTTGAAAAAACTGATTGAGACGCATAAGACGAAAAATTTTCACGGACGCCAGCCTGATCTTGCCGATCTGGTGTATCCATTTCAGGATGTGCTGATATGGGGCGCGACAGCCAGAATTTTGCATCATTTTATCGAACTTTCATATCCTTTATTTGACACATATCAGTAATGGTTTCTCAGGCTTGAATTTTTGTGTTCAAAAAATTAACCACAAAGGACACAAATGTGTTACAAAATTAACAACTTATTGATAACTTTGTGCCTTCTTAGTGTCCTTTGGGAACTTTGTGGTTAAAATATACTCGCGGAATCAAACTTGACAGAGTAGCCGCAGGCTCTGAAAAATAAAAGAGGGTTGATGTGGAAAAAGCTGATAAATATGTAAAAATAGCCATTGTGCTGTCTGTCGTATATCTTGCGGCAAGCTTTTTTTTGGAAAAACAGATCGCATCTGTTTTGAAAAATCAGATACCCCTGCTGGGCGCGACAGTTCTGTTCGCAGTGATAAATATCGGGCTGTTATTTTTATGCCTGTTCCGGCAAAAGACGATTACTCTCAGCATGGTTTTGCTCAATATCGTACAGTTGGCGGTTTTTCTCCGGCTGCATATCCAAATCCATGACATTCTGGGCGCGTCACATTATGCTTATGCCGTGTCCCCGACGCTGACGGACTGGGCAAAATTTATCTCGCTTTACGCGCTCAGAGCAATTGATCTTCCCGATTTCATGGATGCTTACGGCATTCTGAATCTTCCGTTTTTTCAAAACATGAGCGTCATTTCTCACAAGGGCATCTTGCCGGGAGTCGCGCTTTTCATCATGTCTCTTACGCTGGGGATTTTTACCGCGGCGGCAATTTTCAAGGCAGTCCGTATCCGTATAAAAGCGCAGGAATCTTTTTCCGCTGTGAAATGGCTCGGTATCGGCGGGCTGGCGCTCTCGGTAATTGCGATTGCCGTATTGGGCTGGATAGACAACTGGGGGCTGAAAAAATGGCTTTTATGGCCTTCGGAGAATGTCTTATGCGCGTTGGATATCGGCGATGCGCTTCAGATTTTCGGCTGGCAGTTTCAGACGCCGGAAATGGACATCACGCTGGCAAGCGTTGCCATTCTTTTTCGAGTGATAGCAGGCTGTTATGTGCTTGCGCTGGCAAATTATCTCTATGCACGCATTTCAGAATCCCGGCAGTCTGTAGCAGAATTGGGCAGAATATGCCTGTCTGCCGAGCATTCGCTCGAAGAACGTCTGGCTGCCATCAAGAAATTGGAAGAACTCGGAACCTTTGCGGAAGAAGCGGTTCCTTATCTTGTGAAAGTGCTGGCAGACAGCAGCAATGATATCCGAATTGCAGCCCTCGGCGCGCTGGGAGAAATCAATGCCGAATGGACGCAGACCGAGGCAGCGAAAGGCGCAATTCCTGATCTGCTGAAGGCATTGGCGGACAAAGACAAAGGCATTCGCACAGCATCCGCAGAGACATTGGATAAAATTGATCCTGAATGGTCCCAAAGCGATGCGGCAAAGAATGCGATTCCCAATTTCGTGAACGCGCTGTTTGAAAAAGATAAAGACGTGCGGATCGCGGGCGCGGACGCGCTGGGAAAAATCGGCGCGGCTGCGGAAAAATCTGTTTCCCATCTGCTGAAACTGCTTTCAGATGAAAATAAAGAGGTGCGCGCGGCAGCCGTCGCCGCTATGGGGCATATCGGTCCCCCGGAAGAAGTCACGCCGCATCTCATAAAAACGCTGGCAGACAGCGATAATGAGGTCCGAAAGGCAGCGATCAAAGCTTTGGGGAATTTCGGGGCTACGGCAACGCCGCAGTTGGTGGAAGTCTTGGCGGACAGCGATGAGGGCATTCGGCATTCGGCTTCGGAAACGCTGGAAAAAACAGACCCGCAATGGCGGAAAAGCGATGCAGCCCGTAAAGCCGCGGAGCGTTTTCTGAAAATCATGGCAGACAGTTTCAGTTCGGAGCGGGGCGCGGCGGTTGAGGCGCTCGGCGTTTTCGGCATGAAAGGACTACTCCCGCATCTTGTCAGCGTGCTTGCCGATACAAGCCCGGAAGTCAGAAAAGCGGCACAGCACGCTGTGGAAAAAATTGATCCCAAGTGGCATGAAAATGAAAATACCCGTAAAGCGATTCCGGCTTTTATAAAAGCAATGGTCAGCAACGATACGGAAGTCAGGGAAACCGCCAAAGCCACGCTGAAAAAGATTGATTCCAAATGGCACAAAAGCGAAATCGCGGGCAAAGCAATTCCGATGTTTGTGAAAGCATTGGGAAGCAAGCTCGAAACTGTACGAAAAGATGCGGCTGCCGCGCTGGGAGACATCGGTCCCGGGGCGGCAAAAGCCGTTCCTTATCTTATAAAACTGTCTGCGGAGAGAAATGATGAGGTCCGCGGCGCGGCTGTCAGCGCATTGGAAAAAATCAATCCCTTATGGCAGGAGAGCAAAAGCACCTCAGAGGTGGTCCCCCGTTTTGTCAAGGAATTGGAAAATGAAGATTGGCGGGTCAGAACTTCGGCAGCCACTGCGCTGGGAGAAATTGAATCCGCGTCGGCGGATGCGATTCCGAGGCTGATGAAAATGCTGACAGACAAAGACAGGGATGTGCGAAGAAGCGTCCGGGCATCGCTGGAAAAAATTGATCCTGATTGGCGGAAAAACAAAGAAGTTCACAAATCTCTTCCGCATATTGTCAAATCTCTCGCGCATGACAACTGGGCAGTGCGGATTGCTGCTGTTGAGGCGCTGGGAGATATTGAAGTGTCTGCGGAAAACACAGCGCCGCATATTGTAAAAGCATTGAAAGACAGTACCATAGATGTCCGAAACGCCGCGGCTGCGGTATTGAAAAAAATTGACCCGGAAGGCAAATTTCGGGAACAGGAACAAGCTGTTGTCAAGAGATATATTCCCAGCGCGACAGAAAAGGCATTGGAGGGCATTGAGCCGGATTCTCCCGAAGCAATTCCGCATCTGGTGAAAAAGCTGACAGACAGCGACAGATCCGTCCGAAACGCCGCGAAAAGCGCGTTGGAAGAACTTGATCCCAAGTGGCGGAAAAACAAAAGCGCGCTCGCGGTGGTTCCCTATATTGTTAAAGAGGGGCTTTCTGACAGCAGATGGATTGTCCGCAGTTCCGCTGCGGAAGCCATCGGGGAATTTGGTCCCGTTGCCGGAAAACTCGCGCCCCGTTTGGCGAAAATCATGGCGACAGACAGCAGTATGGATGTCCGCAGCGCAGCAAAAAAAGCCTTGGCAAAGATCAGTTGATTCCCTTTTTTTAAAGGGGGAACCGAGTGGAATTTAAAATCATGCCGGCTTCCGCAGGAAAAATCCCCCCTGCCCCCCTTTAAAAAAGGGGGAGATTAACGGTACTTATTTTTCCTTTTTGAAATTATAAAAATATTGTCTGGCAATGCGGAGGCTTGTTGAAATGATGATGCAACTGCTTAATAAAATAAGGAGTACAGGCACCCAGATGTGTTTATGGTAATCAGGATTTTCATACGAGACGGACAGACCTGCAAGGCTGAATAAAAACACAAGTAACATACAGCCGATCATAAAAACGCAAACGGTTTCAGAATCATACCAGGGAATAATCACTTTTCTGTACATTGGGCTTGGATCAAGGCGCATAAGCTTGTAATCCTAAAGTTGCAAATAAAATTTTGACAAAGGCGCAAAGAGCGCAGATTTATTTCTCGCAGAGAGCGCAAAGAATAAAAATGATAAAAAATCAGCTTTGCGTTCTTTGCGTTCTTTGCGAGACACAAAATTTCTCGCAGAGGGCGCAGAGAGCGCAAAGAATAAAAATGATAAAAAATCAGCTTTGCGTTCTTTGCGAGAGACAAAATTTCTCGCAGAGGGCGCAGAGAGCGCAAAGAATAAAAATGATAAAA
>JAIFKL010000026.1 GCA_020049595.1 Desulfobacteraceae bacterium | reverse complement strand
ACTGATTTTTTTATTACCGATTTGTGCGATGCACAAAAGAAAAAAGTGTGTTTTCTCTGAAGTTTCCCATGAAAAACCTTGACTTTTTTATAACAGAAATTTAGGATTTATATCCTTTTCGTTGAAAAATGCGGCAAAAAGCGCCCTTTGCGGCAGAAACCTTATATTTGCAATTAAAATATATTGACAAGAAATGTTTTTTATATTATCGTGATTGTATTTCTGTGAGCGGGCATAGCTCAGTTGGTAGAGTACAAGCTTCCCAAGCTTGGTGTCGCGAGTTCGAATCTCGTTGCCCGCTCCATAAAAGAAAGCCGCCTTTTTGATGTATAAAGATAAATGGAAGCGTAAACCTTGTGATTGATGAAGGGCAGATTGTGGTTGGGAATTATTTTCTTATGGTTATTTTTTTCATGAACAGATAAAGTCTCTGAATCCACGGCAAGAGGTTTACACCAACGGGCGACAAGCCCGTTTTTTGTTTTTTATGGAAAATCAAAAACTGTAGGAGTTACGCTTATGGAATTTCCGTATCGTAAAAACGAACCGCAAAGAGCGCAAAGTTCCCCGCAAAGTTCCGCAAAGTTTTAAAATATATCTTTGCGGAACTCTGCGTTTTCCTTTGCGGAACTTTGCGGTTAAAAATGCGCTCTCTGCGGTTAAAAAAAAGCAGGATTCAACTGCGTAACTCCTAAACTGAAATATGAAATATGGAACACGAAAGTGCAAACTCTGTTTTTATGTTTCGGCGAAGCGCACGAAAAGAACAATTTTTTATTTAATCAAGGTCAGATGAAGCATCGGAAGAGTGAACAGACAGAATCTGTCAGCAAAACATCCGGGGCAGTCTCAGCTTTGGCAGGAGATTCGGGAGAAGAACGGGATGAAAAGATTGCCGCCGCAGTTCGGAATCTGACGGAAGCCCTGTGCGAATCCGAAGGAATGGAATTGGTCTGCGTGGAATATCAGCGGGAGTCAAAAGGGAGAGTGCTTCGGCTTTATATAGACAGGCCCGGCGGCGTCAGGCTTGAGGACTGCGTGTATGTCAGCCGGCAGTTGAGCGATATATTGGATGTCAGCACAGACCCGAATATCGAAAATATCGGTCCCTACAGTTTGGAAGTCACCTCGCCCGGACCGGACCGCCCCGTAGAAAAAAAGGCGGATTTTGAGAAATTCCGGGGGAGAAAGATAAAGATCAGAATCCGCAGACAGCTTTCGGAAGGGCAGAAGGCAAAGACTGTTCAGGGAATACTGTCGGGCATATCAGGAGAGACGGTAGAAATTCAGACCGCTCAGAAGACCGTTTCGATTCCTTTTCAGGAAATTCGCCGGGCAAGACTTGTGCCGGACGGAGCGTGAAGCTTATAATTGAGAATTGAGAATTGAGAATTGAGAAATAATGGCATTTCTCATTTCTCAATTCTCAATTCTCAATGGAGAAAACGGATGGTTATACCAGATATAAAGCGTGTCATTGAACAGGTGAGTCGCGACAGGGGCATTGACCCTGACATTCTTGCAAAAGCCGTTGAAGAGGCTGTGAAATCCGCAGCCAAAAAAAAATTCGGAAGCAAAATAGATATCGAAGTGAAATATAATCCCGAAACCGGCGAAATTGATGTTTTCCAATTCAGAGAAGTGGCAGACGACATTACCGAACCGGAACTTCAGATCAGCTTCAAAGAAGCGCTCAAGCTCGATCCGGAATGCGAAATCGGTGACAGCCTCGGTATAAAAACGGACACAAGCACCTTCGGCAGAATTGCAGCGCAATCCGCCAAGCAGGTGATTATCCAGAAAATGAAAGATGCTGAACGGGATGCCGTTTACACCGGCTTCATTGAACGCAAGGGCGAAATTATCAACGGAATTGTTCAGCGTATCGAGCGGGGCAGTCTGATTGTCAATCTCGGTCATACCGAAGGCATTCTGTCAGACCGGGAACAGGTGCCGGGAGAGACCTACCGCCGCGGCGACCGCATCCGCGCCTATATCATGGAGGTTCTCCACGACAGCCGGGGACCCCAGATCATTCTTTCCAGAACCCATCCGAGTTTTCTGATCTGTCTTTTTAAAACAGAAGTGCCTGAAATCAATGAGGGAATTGTGACGATCACCGGCGCGGTGCGGGAGCCGGGGGTTCGGGCAAAATTTGCCGTATCCTCCAATGATTCGGACATAGACCCGGTGGGTGCCTGTGTCGGCATGAAAGGTTCACGGGTTCAGAATGTGGTTCAGGAACTCAGAGGCGAAAAAATAGATATTATCCCCTGGCATGTTGACCCTGCAAAGTTTGTCTGCAATGCACTCGCACCGGCTGTCATTTCCAGAGTGATTATTGATGAAGCGAACCGTTCCATGGAAGTGATTGTGCCGGATGACTCCCTTTCGCTGGCTATCGGAAAAGGCGGACAGAATGTCCGGCTGGCATCCAAACTGACCCGGTGGCGTTTGGATGTGAAAAGCGAAACGCAGTACAGCAAAGACATGCAGCAGGCTTATGAATCGCTGGTGGCGCTTCCCGGCGTGGGGATCAGTCTGGCAGATGCATTGTATGAAAAAGGTTTTTTTTCAGCGGATGAAATCCGAAAAGCTTCGGTATCGGATCTGATACAGGTCAAAGGCATTTCGGAAGAAAAAGCCGGGGAAATTCTTGAAGCTGTCAGAAATCGGACCGCAGGATTTTCAAAGCGGCAGCATTCTGTCCCTGCGGAAAAATCTCAGGTGTCCCTCGCATCCGCTCATCCGCCTCTGTCAGGAAGAGAAGACAGCTCCGATCCGACGGACGACAGCACGGACTTACCGGATGTCCATCAGGAGAATGTTTGTGAAAAATGATGCGGAACATACAGATAATGAAAAACTTTTGTAAAATAAGCTAGGCGGAGTTACCCAGAGCGGATTGAAATTTATTTTCCTCTGTCCGCCTTAAACAAATACCGGATATATGAATTTAAGGAGGACAGATGGCAAAAATCAGAGTGTATGAAATTGCCCGGGACCTCAACATGAAAAGCAAAACACTCGTTGAAAAGTTGAAAGATATGAATATTGCAGTCGGAAGCCATGTGAGTTCTCTGGACGATGAAACGATAAACAAGATAAGAGAAATTTTCGGACCCAAACCGGATTCGCCCGATGACAAAGGGGCAAAAACAACGGTTATCCGCAGACGCAGAAAACCCTACCATTCGGGGAAAGCCCCTGCGACCGGGGAAGGCGGCGGACGGACCCCATCGGACCGTCCTGAAAAAAAAGCTGCCACGCCGGCGTCTGAAACACCATCTGTCCAAAACGCGGATAAAGAAACGGAAACTGCTCCTGAAAATTCCGCTCCCGTTCCCACGCCGGTTCCCGGTACGGAAAGACAGCCCGGTGCCCGTCCCGCTTCCGGGGAGAGGGACAGCCGGAGAACATCTTTTCCCCGCAACGGTGAGAGAAAGCATAAACCTGCCCCTGCCGGAAAAAAGGAAGAAAGAGACAGATTCCGCCCCGGTCATTCCCGGGATCGGTCCCGAAAAACCGAAAAGCCCGCGGATCCCTCCGAACAGGCAAAAAATCGGAGTTTTCCGCAGACTGCTGACAATGCTGCGTCTCAGACCGTCAGGTCTGCCAAGTCAGAAAGAAAAAGAAAAAAGAGAAAGAGAGATACCCCGGCAAAAATCATACAACTGCCTCCGAAACCCGAAGAAAAACCGCCGGAGGCAGCGGTAAAATCTGTTCCCAAGCAATCCGTAACTTCTCCGGAGGCTGAATTCGATTCCAAAATGGTGAAAGAGGATTTATCCCTGAAAGAGAGCAAGAATACAAAGAAGATCAGGAAAAAAAAGCCGGACACGGAAGCAGCGGCACCCCGTGCCGTTCCCGCGCCCTCGGAAAAAAAAGTGAAAGACGTCACCAGATGGGCAAAAAAGAAAATCTCTTTCAAACGGAAAGAGGTTGTTGAGGGAGACGATCTTTATGACGGAGAACAGCGAAATCGGAAAAACCGTAAGGGCGGCAGAAGCAAACCCGTACCCAAGCCCCAGCAGTCAACCCAGATTACGACGCCGAAAGCCATCAAGCGGAGAGTTAAGATAGACGACACCATCGTACTTTCCGATCTGGCAAAGCGCATGGGCATCAAAGCAAATGAGATGATAAAAAAGCTGATGACCCTCGGCGTGATGGCAACGGTGAATCAGACCATAGATTTTGATACAGCGGTTCTGGTTGCTTCGGAATTTGATTATGAGGTGGAACGGGCCCGGTTTGAAGAAGAAACTCTCCTTCGTCCGGTGCGTTCCCATATTGCCGCATCCGAGGAAGATGACAGCGATACCCAACATCTCAAAACAAGACCGCCGGTTGTGACCATCATGGGACATGTGGATCACGGAAAAACATCTCTGCTGGATGTCATCCGCAAAACCCGCATTACGGAAAACGAAGCCGGGGGCATTACTCAGCATATCGGCGCGTATCATGTGAGAACGGACAGAGGACAGATTGTGTTTTTGGACACGCCCGGGCATGAAGCATTTACAGCGATGCGCGCCAGAGGGGCAAAAGTCACTGATCTGGTGGTGCTGGTGGTTGCGGCAGATGACGGCGTGATGCCCCAGACTGTTGAAGCCATCAATCATTCCAAAGCCGCCGGTGTGCCGATAATTGTGGCTGTCAATAAAATTGACAAACCCGGCGCGGATACAGAGCGTGTGGTGCGGGAACTTGCCGAACACGGGCTGATGACGGAAGACTGGGGCGGCGACACCATTTTTGTCAAGGTTTCCGCAAAGCAGAATATCGGGATTGACACGCTGCTGGAAATGATTCTGCTTCAGACTGAGGTGCTGGAACTGAGAGCCGACCCGGATAAACCGGCAGTGGGACATGTGGTGGAATCAAAGTTAGATTCAGGCAGAGGTCCGGTGGCGACCGTGCTGATTCAGGAAGGCACGCTTCATGCAGGCGATGCGGTGGTCTGCGGCGTGCATCACGGAAAAATCCGCGCCCTGCTGAATGACAGAGGGGTTCAGGTGGAATCCGCGCCGCCCTCCATTCCTGTAGAGGTGATCGGGCTTTCCGGCGTACCCAATGCCGGAGATGAATTCATTGTGGTTGCTGATGACAAGAGCGCAAAACAGGTGAGTACGCACCGCACACAGAAACAGCGGTCCAAAGACCTTGCCAAGACCACCCGGCTGAGTCTTGAAAAACTGTTTGAACGCATGAAAGAAGGCGAGATCAAAGACCTGAATCTTATCATAAAGGCGGATGTACACGGTTCAATTGAGGCGCTGCGGGATTCATTGGTGAAGCTTTCCAATGAGGAAGTCACCATCAATGTGATTCACGCCGCGACCGGCACGATTACCGAATCTGATATTTCTTTGGCAGCCGTGTCCGACGCCATCATTATCGGTTTCAATGTCCGTCCCACGCCCAAAGTTCAGGCAATGGCAGCCGAAGAGCATGTTGACATGCGTTTTTACAATATCATCTACAATATCATCAAAGATATTCAGGATGCGATTGTGGGCATGATGGCATCCACTTATGAAGAGCGGGTTCTGGGAAGGGCGGAAGTTCGGGAAGTTTTCCATGTGCCGAAAGTGGGGGCAGTCGCGGGCTGTTATGTTTCTGACGGAAAAATTGTCCGGGGCAAACAGGTGCGTCTGGTCCGGGACGGAATTATCTGTTTTGACGGCAAACTGTCTTCGCTCCGGCGCTTCAAAGATGATGTCAAAGAAGTCCTGGGCGGGTACGAATGCGGCATCGGCATTGAAAATTATAATGACATCAAAGTTGGCGATATTATTGAATGTTATTATATGGAAGAGATTAAGCCGGAACTGACTTCATAAATAATTGAGAATTGAGAATTGAGAAATACCGTTTTTAATAAGATGGCAATTCTCAATTCTCAATTCTCAATTCTCAATTTACACACGCTATGGTTATCGGGCTGGGAATCATTGTTTTCAGGCTTCATGAATGCCATTCCTTAAAGGAAAAACGCAGGATTGTAAAAGCGGTTATCGCTCAGATACGGAACAATTTCAATGTTTCGATTGCTGAGGTGGGATCAAATGACGTCCATCAGCGGGCGGAAATCGGTTTTGCTCTGGTCGGAAATGATCGGACAGTTATCAATTCCAAAACAGACAAAATCTTTAATTTCGCTGATAAAATAGGGCTTGCTGAGGTCATTGATACTGAAATGGAGATTATCAACCTGTCGGTGAGTGAGAATTGAAAATTGAAAATTGAGAATTGAGAATTGAATTGTCCATTCCGAACAAAGTAAATTGTCATTCTGAACGAAGTGAAGAATCTCAATTTTCACTTCTCACTTCTCACTTCTCACTTCTCAATTCTCAATCTTCTTTTGCGGGAGGTGTAACAGATGAAATCTTTTACAAGAGCCGACAGAGTGGGCGCGCTGATACAGCATACCCTCTCTGATATTTTGCGGAAAAATGTCAAAGACCCCCGTCTTGATATGACCATTATCACAGGGGTAAAGATGGCCGGTGATCTGAAAAGCGCTCTCATATTTTTTTCAACTTCAACCGGAAGCAGCAGAAGCAAAGAAGACGCGTATCAGGGATTTAAAAGCGCGCTGGGCTACATCAAACGCGCCCTTGCTGCGGAACTCAAACTGCGTTACATGCCGGAACTGAAATTCGCTTATGATGAATCTTTCGACTATGCTTCCCGCATTGACAGGCTGCTGAAAAAGGTCAGAGAGGAAGACGGGGTTCCCGATGCGCCGGCAGGACAGTAGGGTGGGCAGCCTGACTTCGGCTGCCCACCTGCATTTAATCAGATTTAATCAGTATTTGATATTATGGAGAAAATTATCCGCCACCTGAAAAAGAGTGAAAATGTCCTGCTGATCTCTCATGTGAATCCTGACGGAGATGCTGTCGGCTCTTTGCTGGCGATGGGATTTGCCCTTGAGGCTTTGAACAAAAATACAATGCTTTACAATGAAAGCAAGATTCCGGCAGTGTATCGCTTTTTGCCGGGGGTGGAGCGTATTTTCTCAAAATCTGAAAACAGAAAGATCGAACGCTTTTATGATACAGCGATTATCCTTGACTGCGGAGATTTGCAGCGTATCGGAGATGCGGATTTGGATATTCCCCCTTTTGTAAAGGAATCAAACATTCCCCCTTTTGTAAAGAGGCGGCATGAGTTCAGCCGGTCAGACGCCGATTTCAAATTTCAGGTTTCCGCTGTTATTAACATTGACCATCACATCACCAATACGCGTTTCGGCGATCTTAACCTTGTTGATCCTTCGGCATGTGCCACAGCCGAAATTGTCTGTTCTTTGATAAAAGCAATGGCAGTTCCAATTGACAAAAGCATCGCCACCTGTATATATACGGGCATTTTTACAGACACGGGTTCATTCCGGTTTTCAAACACCAACAAAGCGGCTTTTGAAATCTGCGATGAAATGGTGGGGCTGGGTGTTGATCCCTACAATGTGGCAAAAAATGTTTACGGCAGATATTCTTTGGGCAGAATAAAACTGCTGAACCTTGCGCTGGATTCCATTGAAATTTCGGATAACGGCAAACTGTCCCTGATGACGGTGACGGCTGACATGCTGAAAGAAACCGGCACACAGCCCGAAGATACGGACGGGCTGATTAATTATGCCAGATGGATAGAGGATGTAAAGATGGCGGTTCTCATTGAAGAAGATCGGAACGGGGAGCGGAAAAACAAAAGACTTGCGCCGCACAAATTCAATGTGAGCCTTCGTTCAGACGGAAGTGTTGACGTGGCAGCTATCGCATCGCATTTCGGCGGGGGCGGACATCCCACAGCCGCAGGATTCAGCATCGAAGCCTCATCCATCACTGCGCTGAGAAATGAAATGCTCATGCTGGCGGAAGAAATTGAAGATTGAGCC
>JAIFKL010000370.1 GCA_020049595.1 Desulfobacteraceae bacterium | reverse complement strand
GGTTTCAAACCCGTTTAACATTTCAGCACAGTAAAACGGGTTTCAAACCCGTTTAACATTTCAGCACAGTAAAACGGGTTTCAAACCCGTTCTACAGCTAACCCGTTTACAGGTCACTTCTCCCCCATGCCCCTGACCTCATCCGAAATCCTCCTGAGATTCCGGGAAAATTCTTTTGCAATATTCATCAGCAGCTTGATAACGATTTCCGGTTTTTCACGTCGTAAAATGTCAAGATCATCAAGCGAGAGCCGATAAACTTCCGAGTCCTCTTCTGCCCAGACATCCGCAGACCGGGGCTTTCCGTCCAAAAGCGCCACCTCGCCGAAAACCACCCCGGGCGTAAAGGTGAACAGCCGTTTGAAACGGTCAATATCCGGCAGCCGGACTTTCACTGTCACCGAGCCTTTTGTCAGCAGAAACAAATCTTTGCCCGGCTCACCCTCCCGAAACACGGCTTCGCCTTTTTTATAAACCTGACGGATCAGTTTTTCTTTGAAATCTTCCAATTCTCTCGGCGTAAATCCTTTTACGATATTCATATCTTCGGGTCTGACTTCGCTTTGAATTTTCTCTGCCCGGGACAGCGATGTAAGCAAATCTTCTTCTGCCTGTTCCAGCGCGCTGTCCGTATCTGCAAAAAGCCGCCCCGGTTTCAGCAGGTCTGCACCGTTTGTCATTGAGCCTGCGGAAATTGAGCCTGTCGAAATTGAAATAAATTCCCAGACATCGGCGTTTTCTTTCATGCCGGCAAAGAAAAAAGATTTTCCCTGTTTTTCAAAACGGTTATAAATCTGCAAGAGAATGGTAAAACCCGTGCTGTCAATCATGTTCACCCGCTTCATGTCAAGAATGCAGCAGATGACCTGTTTTCCCGAGGCTTCGATTTCTTTTGCCAATTTTTCCGCAGACCTGAAAAATACGGGTCCGTGAATCTCGAAAATGACAATCTTATCTCCTTCTTTTTCCAGAATTTCAATATGTTCCGGCATTCTCATCTTTTTGGAACGGGCCCGGGTTCCGAAAGTTTTACGTCTGACAGGAGATATGCCTTTTTTCCATACAAACAATGCCGAAGCCGCAGCCACACCGAGTCCCACCGCGGCTATCAGATTTTGGCTGAGTGTGACCAGCATCACCCCGAAAGTCACGAGAAAAACAAGGCGCACATATTTTCCCGAATGCAGCGGATTCCGGCGCTGGCGGATAAAGCTGACCGTCCATTTGTCAAACAGACCGACAGCGGCTGCCATCACGATCCCCGCAATGACGGCAAGGGGAATTTTTCCGATGAGGGTCCCCAGCAGCAGCATCATCAGCAAAGTGAAAATACTGCACATCATGCCGGAAAGCGGGGTTCTGCTCCCTGCCCGGAAATTTGCCGCGGTTCGGAAAACAGAGCCGCCCCCGGATACCGCGCCGAAAAAAGACGCTGCAATATTTCCGATGCCCTGACCGAGCAGCTCCCGGTGGCTGTCATGCCGCTCCCCGGTCAGTTCCGCACAGGTCATGGAACTGAGCAGGGTTTCAAGAGAACCGATCAGTCCCAGCACCAGACCGGTAACAATCAGGTCCGGAAAAAAAAGCCGCAGTTTTTCAATCCCCCGGGGACAAAGCAGGCTCAGAAAAACATCGGGTCCGGGAAATTCAAAGCCGGTTCGGCTCACAATTGCACCCAGAGAAGCCGGCGGGGCAAAAGCCGCAAAAATATAATACAGCAGGGTTCCGGCAGCAAGCCCGACCAGCGAAGGCGGAACCGTGTTTTGAAATCGCCTGCACAGAAAAATGACTCCCAGCGTTGTCAGTCCCACGACCGTCGTGATGGGGCGGATGCCAGTAAGCAGCCCCGAAAGAGAGGAAATATTTTCCGCACCGACAAGGGGCATGATCTGAATCATCATCAGCAGAATCGCAATTCCGTTGATAAAGCCTGCAATCACCGGATGCGGAATGTATTTGATGAGGTTTCCCAAGCGCAGGGCTCCGAGAAGCACCTGAAACAGCCCCCCGATAAAGACGCTCACCGCTGCCAATCCCGATATGAGCATATAGGGAGAAACCGTGCATTCGGACAGATAGGGACTGTTTGCCAGTTCCGAAACCAGCGAGGCAAGCACCAGGGTCAGCATGGCTCTGGGACCCGTGATCTGAATGGGATTGCCGCCCAGCGCTGCTGCGAAAAAACCGGCAAAAATCGTGCTGCAAAGGCCCGCAGCCGCAGCCTTTGCCGCATATTCGCTTCCCAGCGGCGCAAACACCGCAATACCGTAGCCCAAGGACAGGGGCAAAGAGATCAGCGCGGCTGAAAACGCGCCGGCAATATCGCCCCTGATATTGGAAAAAAGACTTCTGATTCTGCGAACCCTGAGAGTCTGCTCACCTTCTCCGCCAGCGAGTTCAGCCAGTTCCCGGACAAATCGGCTCATATATCCGGACTGGGCATTCATCTCGCCGGAAGTGCTTGCCAGCTTTTCCGCATAAACCGCATTTCGCTGAACCACCCTGTCCATCTCCGAGACAGCCTCATTGACCTGATCTATTCCCTGTGACTGCTCGCCGGAAGCCGCGGCAATTTCCGCGACCAGCATTTCAACTTTTTCCGCGCCTGTTTTCACCAGAGCAAATGCCTGGTTTGCATCCGCAACCAATTCGCCGCCCTGTTTCACTTTTCTGACCGTATTTTCGATGATGACAGCCATATATCTTGCGGCTTTTGCCGACTGCACGGCAAGGGTCTGTATTTCAGCGGCAACCACGGAAAATCCCGCCCCGGACCGCCCTGCCCGGACAGCTTCCACTGCGGCATTCAGCGCCAGCAGATGCGTCTGAAATGCAATTTCATCAATGGTTTTGATAATGTCTGCCACTTCTTCGCTTGACCGGGAGATGTCAGCGATAAAGCAGGTCAGGCGGTTCATGTAAATGCCTGCCTCCGAAACGGCATCAGCCGAGGTCTTCATAATCCGGTCTGTACGCCCCGCATTTTCGGCGTTCTGCCGGGTCATGGAGGCGATTTCCTCAAGCGAAGCGGAAGTCTGTTCCAAAGATGCCGCCTGATCCTGTGTATCTTCAGACAGTTGGCGGCTCCCTGCCAATACCTGCGCGGAGGCTTCTTTTACCCGCTCAAACGCGGTCTGAAGCCCCTGAATCACTCCTCGCAGGGATTTTCCCACCGAGCGGGTCACAAAAAAAGCAAAAATCACTGTGGGCAGGGTGGCGATGAAAATCAGCAGGGTGCCGGTTTTTGATCCGGAAATCTGTTTGGTCAGTCCTGCTGCTGCGGTTTCGCTGCTTCTGGCAATGCGCCCGTCTGTTTCCGCCATCAGCCTCAGCAGGCTTTCTTTTCCCTCCGTCATTTCATCCCGGCGTGCGCTAAGTTCCTGCGCGATGCCGTGAAACTGCAAAACAGCTTCCCTGTATTTTGCGATATCCGCGATGATCTCTCTGCCGGGATCCGCAATCTTTTTTTCAGAAGCGGTAAGGGTCTGAAGTCTTGCGTAAAGATCATCTGTCAGCGTGAGAACGGGATGATTGTCCGGGTTCAAAGGCGATTCAAAATATTCCAATCCCAGCTTGTTAAAGCGGACATTGATCCTAAGAAGCGTTTCAAGGTATCCGGGAATCAGCACGCTGGTCTGTCTGAGTCCCGAAGTGTCTTCGCCTTCCAGCGTCAGATCGAATATTCTCTGGGAAACGGTTTCCCGCAGCGCGGTCAGCGCCGCGTCTGATTTCTGATCAAGGGCTTCGATTTGCCGGTAAAGAAGATTGACTGTTTCGCACTGTTCGAGAACAGACCGCACATCCTGCATATATTTTTCAAGCGATGCTTTCAGCCGCTCATCCCTGCTTTTTTCTATGAGTGCGGAGATTCCTTCGGTAAGACGCTGTGCGCCGGCTTCCAGAAATTTCTCTTTTCCGTAGAAACCGGTTATGACAAGATTGCTGTCTGCCAGAACCCGTGCAAGGTCTCTTCCGATCTGTGCATTTTCGACAATCTGAGCGACTTCTTGGGTAAATATTTTTTTCAGACCGTTTCTGATGTGGTCAAAAGAAAAAAATACAACAACCGTCACAAGGCCGAAAGCAACGCAGATCAGCACATTGACGCCCAGAAGTTTTGCCGTAATGCCTTTATGGGATGATGTCGGTTTTTTCATAAAGAAATAAAAAGGTTCTCGCAAAGGCGCAAAGTACGCTGTCGTTTTGTAGAGCGATTTTTCAAATCGCTTTAAGCGAATTGTAGAGCGATTTTTCAAATCGCTTTAAGCGAATTGTAGAGCGATTTTTCAAATCGCTTTAAGCGACCCAAGCTGAAAACAGATTCTGTTTTAAGCCGGGCGCTTTACTTCTTTCTTTGCGCTCTTAGCGCCCCGGCTAAAATCAGATGCGAGAAACTATTTGCGAGAAACTAACTATTCCGTTCTCACCAATTCCGCCCCTTCAAGGACAGCAGGATTGGGCCGGATGCCCAACTTTTTCATTACGGTCACATTCACGATGCGTTTTCCCTGCTGGTTACGGGTAACAGGCATCTGTGAAACCGCCTCGCCTTCCATAGCTTTGAGCAGCATTTTGGCGGCGGTTCTGCCCTGTTCCTGTCCGGTTTTGATCACGCCGCAGAGCATTCCGTATTTGATATTGTATCCGCTGCCCCCGATAATGGGTTTGCCGAAAATTTCCGCCATAACCGGCAGCACTTCTTTATCTGAAAGCGATTCGCCGTTGTCGCCCTCAATTCCCTGCATGGTGGGCGTAAACAGCATATCGCACTGTTCTTTGAGTTCCAGCGTCATTGCTTTTGTCTCTTTCAGGGTTTTGGGCATTTTGTCGCCCGCGAATTTTGCCGAATAAGAAGCCATCTCGCTTTTGATCTGCTCCAACGCGGCTGTTCCGGTAGTGCTGTCTTTCATCATATATCCGAAAGTTTTGACCGAAGGAAGAATCTGCTGGGCAAAAGCAATGGACTCCGCCACATGGTAGCGTTCCAGAATGCCTGAGACATTTGACGCCGGATAGCCGTATTTTCCGGCTTCGGCATTTACGCCGCAGAACATTACCGGTGTTTTCACTTTGTCTTTCAGATAGGGAACTACAAATTCGGACTGGGCATCCTCGTCCGAGGCGATCACACCCTGAGGCTCAAAACTTTCATACAGGTGAAAAGCTTCTTTTCCCTTCTGCTTTGCGGTTTCGGGATGTCTTTTGGTATCCATATAAAAATATTTGGTTTCACAGTTACCGGCAAGGACAGATTCAAGTCCTTCTTTGGTTTCGATGACCCAGGGAAAAGCATCGTCATAACTCATGACGATCAGCACTTTGAATTTTGCTGCCGATGCGGTCAGCGGCATCAGCAGACAAAGCCACAACACAATCAATCCCTTTACAAAAAAAACTTTTTTTCCGAACATCCTTGTCTCCTTTTTTTTATTTTATATGACATTCACAAAGAGATATTTGAGGAAGGGGAAAATCCTGTTTACAGGGCGGGCAGCAACAGGATTATACAGGATTATACAGGATTTGCAGGATTTGCAGGATTTGCAGGATTTGCAGGATTTAGGACGCTTATCCTGTCAATCCTGTATAATCCTGTATAATCCTGTACAATCCTGTCAATCCTGTACATAAATATAAAGTTCTCTGGGTCCGTGAGCGCCGTGAACCAGCGTTGCTTCAATATCGGCTGTTTTGCTCGGGCCCGTAATGAAAGTCATGCAGTTGGTCAGGCCTTCTTTTTTCTCTGCGGGATCGCGGGTGAGAACCGCGTAAAGTTCTTTCAGATTTGCAAGTATCTGATGCTGCGCTATCACCGCGACATGAATTGTCGGAAGCAGTGAAACCGAGCGCGCCAGCCCCGGACGGGTTTTCATCACCAATGTTGCTGTTTCCGCAACACAGAAATCAGCCGATGTGATGCCGATAAAGGCATCTGTGACGTTTTGATGCAATGTCTGCCTTTGGGACTCGTCTCTGAAATCGCTGAAAAAGACCGGCACATTCTGTTGTGCTAATATTTCAGGCAGATGCAGTTTTTCAATCAGCGGATGTTTCCAGGCTGCCACAGTTTTGAAACTGCGCCATTCCGGCGTTTTTTCCCGAACTAATTCCGCGATTGCAGCAGCAGCGCCGGCAATATCTTTTTGCGGTATGACATTCAGATTCAGGGGTTTGCCTGCCTGAATCAGCATGTTGACAAGATTTTCTCTTTCAACGCCGCTTCGGTTTGCAATGTGTTGAAGGAGTCTGTCTTTTTCCTGTGCGGCAGCCGGTCTGTCATGCGAATCAGAAAAAGCATTCCAACTGCGTTTCTGACCGGGCTTCTGTCCCAGCGCAGCCCGCACCCCGGCGATAAACTGCTCCTGTCTCTTGAGATTCATTTCTTTTTCCTCATTTTCTGATTGGCGCTTATTTTCAAACAGACCCTAAGGGTTTTTAAAACCCTTATGGTCTGGGACCCGCATCGGTAAAGCCGGGGATCAGCACGGTCTTTTACCGGTCAGATATTCACCGGAAAGAAAGTGATCGGGTATCTGCCTCTCCCTCGGAAGGTAGATCACTGCCGGAATGTCAATTGACAACAGATGACGGCACATTACAGGTCCCGCATCTTTCCATTCCAGCTTGCCCAGACCGCATCCCAGAGCAGGCATTGCAAGGGATTTGATCCCCTCAGCCTGATAATTGTCTGCAAGCCAGACCAGTCCTTTTTCAATGCCTTCAAGGTCGGAGTCCTCGCGCCAATGCCGTTTGGTCGCAAACATCAGAAACCATTTGACAGCATTGGGGCTTGTCACAGTTCCCGGTTCTTCAGTCAGTTCCTCATCAAAAGATGCCTCCCGTTTATACAGATAGGGCTTGCCCATTGTCAGCAATTTCTTTCGGCATACATCCTGATAGATGACATAAACATCGGGGAACTGATATTTCGCCCTTGACGCAAGCCCCTTGCCCATAACGCCGACCGTATTCACACTGACAGTAAGGGTTTGCATGTTTGAGAAAAACATATCTCCTTCTGCCAGAGAGAGATTGCGGCTGATCCGATACCTTCTGGCAGGCATAAAGAACATATTCGGCTCAGGGACGACCGGAATATCCTTCGGCAAAATCTGCCGAATTTGTTCGGCAACCATATAATCTGCAACATATATTGTGTGGACAGCATCCGGGGGGATAAAACCGGGCACCAGACATTCTGCCATAATTTTTCTTTTGGAACCGTCAGTGGCATTCCACCACTCGCCGGTTAAGATGTCCCAAATTCCGAATATCGCTTTGATCCCTTCGTCTGACAGGTAGAAGCCTGTAGGACTGTTAGCCGCATTTCCGTCTGTAATGAATATTCCTGGAATTTTCAGCACATTGGGCAGTACTCCCAGAACGATGATCTCCTTCCTGTCTTTTTCTTGGACAAGCCTATACAGCATCGGATTACGCGGCTGGAAATAGAGGTTTGCAAAATCCCAAAGGCTCCTGCTGTCAGGCGTCTGCCTGAGTTTTCGGCTGTTCACAATGCCTGTATCATAGACGGTCCTGAATTTTACACCGCTCGTCTCAACAGCATTGTGAGACAAGATACCATGAGTCAGAATCGAGCGTAAATTTTCAAGATGGGTAATATAATAAAGACTTTTAATTTCCGGCTTTGTCTTTTTTGCGGTCATCGCTATTTCCTGCTTATTTTCAAAGAAACTGAGTTTTTCTGAAAAACATCCCCCTTTGAAGGCAGGGCTGTTAAGTTCTTCTGAGTAGAGCGGGTTTTTAACCCGCTTAAGGTGTAAAACGAGTTGAAAACTCGTTCTGCGAGGAGCGTGGCAACGAGAACTTAACAGCCCTGCCCCCCTCAAGGGGGGATTGCGCTGCGAATTGTAGAATTGTAGGGTGGGCAGCTTGCTGCCCACCTTATCCGGTTACGGAACAGTCATCCC
>JAIFKL010000157.1 GCA_020049595.1 Desulfobacteraceae bacterium | reverse complement strand
GAAAGCTGAAGCACGCTGAAGCGTGCTGCGGGTGTGAGACATCAGCCTGCTTCAGCAGGCTTGAGCTTTCAGCCCCGAAATTTATTTCGGGGGATTCTATTTTTTGCGAAAAGCAACTTCACCGGCATTTTGAAAGGGAAAATTTTTCTCCATGCGTTTCAAGGTGTAAAATTTCATGTTTCCTGATAAGTAATACGGCAGGGAGCCGCCTGCCAGCATGGTATTAACGGGACAGTCCGGTTCGGAAAAGTCCGAGCGCATGGGAATTTTCAGGCTGAGGCTGCTGTTTTTATCAATGGGAGGAATTTCCCGAATCAGACCGCTGATAAATTCTTTTTCCGCTATTTTGATGCGATAGCCCAGTTCCGCAATCTGAACCTGAAAGGCATTGGTATTTTTCAGATTCAGCACAAATACGATTGTGGAATTTCCGATAAGGGAAAAGCCGCATGCGTCAACATAACCCAAAGAAATTTCCGGCAATTTGGGAATTTCCAAATTGCCTTTGGTATGATAAGGCACTGCAAAAGCACCGATGCCGACATTTCCGGACAGATCGTAGGCAAGCTTGCCTGTCTGAAAAAATTCTGTTGAAAAAATAAATAAATCAGACAAATTAAATGTTACAGACAAGCCAAGCTGTTCCGAACTGACAGGCTTTAATCTGATGTCTTTATCCGTGACGCCTTTTATAAATTTTTTGTCGTTAATTTTTAAATTATATGAAATATTTCTGATTTTCAAACCCATAGGGTTAGTGTTGACAACTTTAAACAGAAAGGTGGGAGTGGCTTCAAAGAGAGACACTGAGTTCAATGAAAATCCCTCAAATCTGACAGTCGGCTTGTCAATCAATTGCTGATCCACTATCGCCGCACATCCGCCCAGTATCATCGTCGCCGCAATTAAAACAGAGAGAATATTTTTTCGAGACATCAGGTATGACTCCTTATAAAAATATGTCGTTGCAGGGGCAATCCCCTGCGGTTGCCATTGTTCCGGGGTAAACACGCAGGGTAAGCACGGGGGCTTACCCCTACTTGCAAATGATTCCGCTTGTCCATGCCAGAATATCTTCTGCTGCGGCATGAGAAACAAACGCGGAACAATAGCCTTTTTTTTCCCGGACACATTGTTTTACAGTTTCATGGGCATCCGCCGATGTTGCCGAATAGACACCGGCGCGAAGCATTTCCAAATCATTGCATTCATCTCCCAGCGCAATAAAAGGAGCGAATCCCAGCGCACGAATACCGGCTAATTTGCTCGGAAATTCAGGATAAACAAACATTTTGCGATCTTCCTGATAAATAAGCCCGCTTTTGCCGCTGCAAGCCAGCGCATTTTCCAGAAGCCTTTTCGGGTCTTGCACATCAGGCGGAAAAATAAATCCTGCACATTTTTCATATCCGCTCAGACGCTCCCAATCTGGAAGCAGACGGGTGACGGATTCCCATTCATCAGCAAAAATTTCGCTCCGCTCATTTCTGCACTCCGGCACAGTAAAACGGGTTTTAAACCCGTTATACGCTCCGGAGTTCTGAAATGAAATTTCAGCATCTGCAAAAATTTCGCTCCGCNNAAACGGGTTTTAAACCCGTTATACGCTCCGGAGTTCTGAAATGAAATTTCAGCATCTGCAAAAATTTCGCTCCGCTCATTTCCGCACTCCGAAAACAAATGCCTTCTTGCCACCAGACCGTTTTCCATCACAAAACCTGCAATTTTCAGATCATCAAGCTGTTTCACCAGATTATGAACGCTTTGTGCGTTCCGTCCTGTGGCGATAATCAGCGGCATGGACCGGCTGATATGCACCAGAAATTCGGCGGCAGTTTTGCTCATGTAGCGATAACCGGACCTGCCCCAGACCCGAATCGCTTCCGGTTCCGGATGCAGCAGCGTTCCGTCCAGATCAACAGCCATTGCTTTTATTCCTTCCGCCGTCATTTTTTCACCCGCAGCTCACATGCAGAATACGCTTTATAATCAAGCAGATGTCTGACATTGTAAATAATTTTCACTTTCCGGCGTTCCGCCAGTTCAAGCAGCAAAGGATAATGTTCTTTCACATATACGGCGTCATGAAAAAAGTAGAGCGTTTCAGGCGCGGCGTTAATCATTGCCCGGCAGACTTCATTGCTGTGCAGTCTCAGATCGCTTTGCACAAAAAAACATTTTTTCTCCGGCAGGTTCTGCTTGGGCGGTGTATTCACATAATGCGGCAAAGGGCAATTTTTCTGCCATGCTTTTACCAGATCATGCTGACAATAACGCTGCGGAAAAAGATATGCGGCAAAAAAGCTTTGGGAATCTGCATAAAAAGTTCTGGAAAATCCCATGGTCGCCGCGCCGGTAAAACACGCGGTGGGGCAGAATATATCTTCCTGAGTTCCTGAAAAATCCGCCCATCCCCAAGGATCAATGAGAACCGCCAGCGGTCCCGCGCCGATTTTTGCGATTTCCCGCGCCACACCGCCTCTGCCGGTCCATCCGTCAACAAAGACAAGCCTGCGCTCAGGATAATTTTTCCGAAGCGATCTGAGGGCTGCCTGATCTATCCCCAGCCCCACAAAGAGCGAAATCGCCGCAGCAGCCGAACCCGGGAGCAGACGGCACAGCCAGTCCGCAACCGGAACGCCGGCTCGGAGAATTGCCGCAAACATCAGTCTGTTTCCGTCCGGCTCCCAAAGACAAATGTTTTCTGCCAGTGAAACGGCAACTTCTCTGATCCTTTCATCATCCAGAAAAGCATGAACCTTTTCCCAAAAGTTATGATCCAAATCCGGCTCCGGCGAAGGCATGTTCCAAAAAGTGCTGTCGCCGTTATAGGCTTTGTCCAGGGGGCGAAAATACTGATTTTCCCGGAAAGGATCAATCTCCGGCAGAAATCGGACATAAACTTCCTGATTCCAAAGCTGTTTTCTGTCTGAAATGTCTGTCAGATTCATTTAAGTTCTCGTTCCCGCGCTCTATTATAAAATCCGGGTGGGAATCCGGACCCGACGCTCCGCGTCCGATGTAGGGGCAACCCCTTGTGGTTGCCCTTCGCCGGGGGCAGGGTAAGCACAGGGGCTTACCCCTACTTTGCCCACAGCGCCAGCTTCTCACGGAAAATCTTTGAATTATGACGAATATCCGTGGGAAATCCCTTGTGAAACATGACGGTTTTGATTTCTTCGGTAATCGGATGACGGGCAGCAAGATTCAGCAATTCATGCTTGATTTCATTTTTATCTATCTTTCTGCCGTCTTTTACCAGTTCAATGCAGATGACCGGTTTCTGGTTCGGCGGCTCCCCGACACCCACCAACGCGCTGCGGAACACCGCTTCATGCGTGTTGAATATCGCCTCGCAGGGAATCGTGAACAGGGTTCCGGTTTCCGTAATCACCCGATGACTTTTACGGCCGCAGAACCAGACTCTGCCTTTACTGTCCATCCACCCGAGATCGCCCATTCTGTGCCGGATACTATCTCCGTCTATTATTTTTGAGAGCGCATTGTCATCAGGTCTTTCAAAATATTCGCTGCTGACAATATCGCCTTTTACCGTGATTTCACCGATGTCGCCCTGAGGCAGCGCCAGAGTGTCCGACCATTCTTCAATGGGCGTATCCGTGATCTTGATGATCCGCAGGTCCAAGCCTTCCAAGGGTCTGCCCACACACATACCGTATCCCTGATCCGTGAATTTCCGGGTTCCCTGAAGGATTTCCCGGCTTCCGACAGACGTGACAGGCATTGCCTCTGTCGCGCCGTAAGGCGTGTAAATTTCGGCTGTTTCAGATAACATTTCGGAAAATCGCTCGATATTGGCAGGAGATACGGGCGCGCCCGCGGAAATCACCCGCCTGAGAGACGGCAGTTTGATGCCCATTTCTTTGCCGTAAGTCCCCACCCGGTTGAGCAGCGCGGGCGAAGCAAACATATTGGTAACACCCTGATTTGCTATCGCCTCTATGATTTTTTCAGGATCAACCGATGCAGGCTTTGTGGGGTCCATATCCGGAATGACCGCGGTCATTCCCAGTGCCGGATCAAAGAGCGCAAACAGCGGAAATGTGGGCAGATCAACCTCATCTTCACCGATATTGAAATTGGATCGGATATGCTTTATCTGCGCCTCAAACATGCCGTGGGTATAAACCACGCCCTTTGCGGGTCCCGTGCTGCCGGTGGTAAAGAGAATCGCGGCTGTTTCATCCGCCTTTGACGGGACAACAGGATATGGTTCCCAAAGCGTCTGTCGGATATGATTGAGCGTCAGTCCTCCCCAGAACCATCGCCTGCCCACGGTGATCCATGTCTTTACCGTCCTGAAATATGAAGGATAGAGTTTCCGCATCGCGTGGGCAAGCGGAACAGCGATAAAAGCTTCTGCCCTGCTTTGTTTCAGGCATGTCAGCATACGGACTGTTCCCATTCCGGGGTCCACGACAACCGGCACAGCCCCGGTTTTGAAAAGTGCAAACGTCAGCGCAAAAAATTCAAGGCTCGGTCTGACCATTAAAACCGTTCTGGTGCCGCGGGTAATACCGGCATTTTCCAGTCCGTGCGCCAGATGATCGGATTCCTGATCCAATTGCAAGAACGTAAGATGAGTGTATGCGATACGGCCTTTTTCGTCCCAGCCCGCCGGATAGACCACAGCCCTTTTATAAGGGTGCTGGGTCGCCATTTTTTTCAGATGATTGGAAACATTTGCCGTATCGCTGTCTTTTTTTTTTATCTGGTCGAAATCATTCATCTAAAATTCTCATTTTGTTGGTGATCGGTCATCTGTCATCGTGGATTCTGATCTGTAGAGACGCAAGGCATTGCATCTCTACAGCGACAAAGGACAAATGACATTATCACTGTTGATAAATAACAAATAGTAACCGGTTCATTCCTTAATGTCAAACTTTCTCAGGTATTGATGATAAAACATAATTTATTTTTAAGGGCTTCGGAAAGTTCAAAAAGCGAATTTTTTCAGCAGATAAATATTCCTGCGGACTGATGATTAAAAAATTAAATCCATTGCAAAATTAAATAAAATGAACTATAGATATAATTCAGATCAACATGGAAAGATGGGATAGAAAACGTATAACCCTTATTGATAATACAGAAAAAACATACCGTGTCTAAACAGGAAACAAATCAGGGAAAGTTTTTCCGAAGATTCTTTCTTTATGCCGTTTTTTTTATAACCGCATCCGGAGTGCTGGCAGCAGCCGGGATTTATCTTCATGTCAGCCAGGACCTTCCCCGGATAAGCTCTCTGAAAGATTACCGTCCGCCTTCGGTGACAACGGTGTATTCGGATGATAACAGAAAAATTGCCGAATTTTACCGGGAACGGAGAATCATCGTTCCTTTGTCCGCGATGCCGAAAATATTGGTGGAAGCCTTTATTGCCTCAGAAGATTCAAGATTTTTCATGCACAGAGGCGTGGATTACATCGGTATTGCCAGGGCATTTTTCAAAAATATCGAAGCCGGCGCCGTTGTTCAGGGCGGCAGCACCATCACCCAGCAGGTGATCAAACCTTTTTTGCAGAGTTCCGAAAAAACTTACGAGCGGAAACTCAAAGAGGCGATCCTTGCATATCGCATTGAAAAAACATTTACCAAAGAAGAAATTCTTTTTGTGTATCTGAATCAGATTTATTTGGGGCATCGAGCTTACGGCGTGGCTGCTGCTGCTGAAAATTATTTCGGAAAATCTCTCAAAGAACTGAATCTTGCAGAATGCGCCATGCTGGCAGGCTTGCCCAAAGGACCCGGCGCGTATTCTCCGAGCCGTTACCCGGAAAAAGCCGGGCAACGACAGAAATATGTTTTGAAGCAGATGGTTACAAAGGGATATATCACTGAATCCCAGGCAGCGGAAGCTTTGAATACAAAACTTGACATCCGTACCCCGAAAAACTGGTACATGGAAAATGTTCCTTATTTTTCAGAACATATCCGGCAGTATATGGAAGAAACATTCGGATATGACGCTTTGTATAACGGCGGGCTTCAGATATATACCACAGTGAATATTGAAATGCAGGAAGCGGCAATGGAGGAAGTTGAAAAAGGATTGAGCGATCTGAACAGCCGCCAGAAATATCACGGAAAAGAAAAACCTCAGGCAGCACTGCTTTGTGTCGAAGCAAAAACCGGGCATGTCAAAGCAATGGCTGGGGGCAGAAGTTTCATAGAAAGTCAGTTGAATCGTGCAGTTCAGTCAAAACGGCAACCCGGGTCCGCTTTTAAGCCGATCATATACGCGGCAGCGATTGACAAAGGATATACACCCGCAAGCATTTTAAGCGACAGCCCTTTTACTTTCTGGAACAGTGAAACACGCACTTCATGGAGTCCTTCAAATTATGACAACAGATTCTGGGGATACATTCCGCTGCGTAAGGCAGTTGCAAATTCACGCAATATTCCCGCGGTAAGGGTTTTAAAAGACATCGGGATCGGTTATGTCATTGATTATGCCAGAAAACTCGGGATTTCCTCTGATTTGGACAAAGAACTGTCGTTGGCGCTCGGGGCTTCGGGTGTGTCGCTTATGGAAATGGTCACGGCTTATTCGGTTTTTGCCAATACCGGGGAACTGGTTCATCCGGTTTTTGTAAGGAAAGTTCTGGATCGGGAGGGAAATGAAATTCAGGAAATGAAAATCGAGAATCAGCAGGTCATTGAAAAGAGTACCGCGTATCTTATGACCAATCTCCTTGAAAGTGTTGTGAAAAGCGGCACCGCCCGCAAAGTGGCTGTCATGGAGCGTCCGGTGGCAGGCAAAACCGGCACCTCCAGCAATCTGCATGATGCGTGGTTTATCGGATATACGACAGATCATATCACAGGAACATGGGTGGGCTTTGATCAGGAGCGTTCTTTGGGAAAAGATGAAACCGGGTCCCGGGCCGCCGCGCCCATCTGGCTCGGTTTTATGAGCAGAATTTCAGGCGTTTATCCGGTCAGAGAATTTGACATACCGGAAGGAATTGTTTTTGCCAATTCCGAATGTTTTAAACAGGGAACAGAGCCGACGCCGCTTCCGGAAGAGGAACCGTCAGAAGAACCTGTCGAAGCGATTGCCGAAGCTGAACCCGAGGAAATGCCTGAGCCGAATGTCGCAGCGGTTCAACCTGCTGCCGGCTCTTTTCAGCCGAATACTGCTGCTGCCAAGCCAGTAGCCCGGTCTTTTCAGCCGAATACCGCTGCGGCCAAGTCTGTTGCCAAGAAAAAGCGTATTCAGTCCGCAACCATTATCGGTCTGGATCAGTTTTTCAAATCGAGTATGTAAATTTGCATTGATACTACTACTGTAGAACGGGTTTCAAACCCGTTTTACTGAGCAGGCTGAAACATTTCCTTTGTAGAACGGGTTTGAAACCCGTTTTACCGAGATTCATAAAAGAAACGGGGGATAAATCCCCCGTCTCAAAGCTCAAGCACGCTGAAGCGTGCTGTGTGTGCCGGACAGCCTGCTTCAGCAGGCTTGAGCTTTCAGCCCCGAAATTTATTTCGGGGACAGGATGCGGGGGATAATCGGCGGGGGATAAATCCCCCGTCTCAAAGCTCAAGCACGCTGAAGCGTGCTGTGTAATCTGCGGCACCGGTTAAAACAGCCTGCTTCAGCAGGCTTGAGCTTTCAGCCCTGACATTTATGTCAGGGATTCTTTAAGTTTCAAACCCGTTTTACTGAGCAGGCTGAAACATTTCCTTGACATCAAACGCTTTTATAACTAAACTTCACGGATATGAGGTCAGAGGTTCGGGGTGAGAGGTCAGGGGTGATTCCTCTGACCCCGAACCCCGAACCCCGAACCCCGAACCCCATTTACAGACGAGGATTTCAATGGATTACAAAAATACACTCCATCTGCCGGTTACAAATTTTCCCATGAAGGCAAATCTTGCCAAGCGTGAGCCGGAACATCTGAAAGCATGGGAAGAAAATCGGCTCTACGATAAAATCAGAACGGTTTCAAAAGGTAAAAAACATTTTATTCTGCATGACGGTCCCCCGTATGCAAACGGGAATATTCATATCGGAACCGCGCTGAACAAGATACTGAAAGATATTATTGTCCGGTCCCGGCAGATGGCAGGATTTGACGCGGTTTATGTCCCGGGCTGGGACTGTCACGGACTCCCGATTGAACACAATGTTGACAAGGAACTCGGTCCCAAAAAACTGAAAATGTCACAGACTGAAATCCGACGCTTATGCCGCGCGTATGCTGAAAAATATATAGACATTCAGCGCGCTGAATTTAAGCGGCTCGGCGTGGCAGGCGAATGGGACAATCCTTATCTGACAATGAATTACGAGTATGAAGCCATCATCGCCCGTGAATGCTGCAAATTCGCTTTGGAGGGAAGCCTTTTCCGGCACAAAAAGCCAATTTACTGGTGTTGCGACTGCAAAACCGCGCTTGCCGAAGCGGAAATCGAATACAATGACGACACATCGCCCTCGATTTTCGTCAAATTTCTTTTAAAAGACGACATCAGCGGTGAATTTCCGCCGCTTGCCGGTAAAAAAACTTTTGTCGTGATTTGGACCACCACGCCATGGACCATTCCGGCAAACCTCGGCATCGCGCTGCATCCTGATTTTGAATATGCGGCTGTGGACACGAAAAACGGCGAAATCCTGATTCTGGCAAGAGAATTGGTTGACTCTTGTATGAAAAAATTCGGCATTTCCGATTTTGCGATTGTCGCGGACATAAAAGCAAAAAGCCTTGAGCGGAAACGCTGCATTCATCCGCTGTATGATCGGGAATCTCTCATTGTTCTCGGACAGCACGTCACATTGGACGCGGGTACCGGCTGCGTGCATACTGCCCCCGGACACGGACGCGAAGACCATGAAGTGGGGCTTGAATACGGCTTGGATGTGTATTCGCCGGTGGATGACAGCGGCTGTTTTACTGAAGATGTCGGATTTTTCAAGGGGCAATTTGTTTTTGATGCGAACAAAGACATCAACGCCAAACTCAAAGAAAACGGCGCGCTGATCAAATCCGAATCGGTAAAGCATCAGTATCCGCACTGCTGGCGCTGCAAAAAGCCGGTGATTTTCCGGGCAACGCCCCAGTGGTTTATTTCCATGGACAAAACCGGCTTGCGTAAAAGGTCGCTGGAAGAAATTGACCGGGTAAAGTGGATTCCGCATTGGGGACGTGAGCGCATTTACGGCATGATCGAGAATCGCCCGGACTGGTGCGTTTCCAGACAGCGGGCATGGGGCGTTCCCATCACGATTTTCTACTGCGAGAAATGCGGCAATCTGCTTATCAACCAGAAAGTTATTGACCATATATTTGAGCTTTTCAAGAAGCACGGCGCGGATATATGGGTGGAAAAAGAGGCAAAAGACCTGATGCCCCAAGGCATTGTCTGCGAAACATGCGGCGGCAGCGAATTCCGAAAAGAAACCGATATTTTGGATGTGTGGTTTGATTCGGGTGTCAGTCATGCCGCGGTGCTGGAGCAGCGGGATTATCTGACATGGCCCGCGGATTTGTATCT